>JALYOU010000013.1 GCA_030856725.1 Pseudomonadota bacterium | reverse complement strand
GGCGGGCTGAACGATTTCGTAGAAACGGCTTAAGCCGCGAGCTCTTCAACGCGGACGTATTCTTGAAGGTTCCATCAGGCTCCAGGATCCCGCTTCACTGGCACACGTCAGCGGAGCGCATGGTCCTATTTCAGGAGAAAAGCGCGTCACCTATGGTGATCAGGAGAGAGCCACCCTCAAGCTTGGCACCCATGCGTACGGGCCGCCAAACTGCCGCACAAAGCGTATTGCACAGGGCGTGATCCCTGCGTTCTGTTCATCGCATTCGAGTCGCCGGTCGATGCTGTGCCGGTAGTCAACGCAGCAAAATAAGGTCCGCCGGCAAATTCAATCAGTCAACCAAACCGGCGCAGCAGCAGTCAACAGTGACAACGTAGTACGGCCGCGACGGTTAACGTCGCGGCCTTTTTTTACGGCATGCCGCGCTGCACCCAAGGTTGGCTCCAGCACCCAGCCTGCGCACCACGCCTGTATCAGCGGAACAGCCGCATCGTCAGCGGGTAGCGGTACGCCTGTCCGTCGTAGGCCTTGAACACCGCAATCAGGCTGCAGACCAACCACAGGATCGCGATGCCGCACACCGCCAATAGCAGAAGGATCCCTGCCGGCACCGTGAGCAGTGCGCCGATTCCAAGAGTAATGACAGTGACGCCGACCAGCAGGAAACCGATGATCACCGCGATGCATGCGTAGAGGAACATGCTCAGGTTGAAGTTGACTGCCTCCTTCGCATGCTCGGCGGCAAACATTGATCTGTCGCGCACCAGCATCCACACGGCCAGAGCGCCCAATGCGCCGGCAACACCGGCAATCCAGCTTGTGAGCAAGGCAGCGGCCAACGCGGCGACATGCGCCCCCGCCGCCCATTGGCGATCGCTCACGCTGGGGGAAGACGTCTGCAGGGTTTCCATCACTCGGCTCCTCCCGGAAACAGTCCGGTCAAGATGAATAATGGGGCTTGCGGCCGCCCACGCAAGCCAACTTTAGACCTACTCCGCGAAGGCAGAGCCTTGCCTTTCGTCCCCCAAGGGAACTTCCTTCGGGGGCGTAGGAGCGGCTTCAGCCACGAGCTTTTGCACCAGTGGCACGAAGAGCTCGGCTGAAGCCCCTCCTACCATGGGCCTGCGACATAGGACCCGGACGAAAAGCGATCACTCGCCCGCCACGGTCATCCTGCCGACCAGGATCGAACCTGTGCGGATGTGCGAACGCGTATCGACATCGCTGCCCAGCGCTTCGATCGCGGCGAACATCGCCTTGAGATTGCCGGCGATGGTGATGCCGTCAACGGGATACGAAATCTTGCCGTCCTCGATCAGGAAACCGCCCACGCCGCGCGAATAATCGCCGGTGACGGTGTTGACGCCCTGCCCCATCAAGTCCGTGACCAGCAGCGCGCGCGGCTGCGCGGCGATGAGTTCGTCCAGGCCACCCGCATTTGCGAACACCTGCAGGTTGCATACGCCGCCCGCGTTGCCCGTGGTTTGCAGGCCGAGTTTGCGCGCGGAATAACTGCCCAGCACGTAACGCTGCAACACGCCGTCGACGACCAGCGGCGATTCGCGCGTCGCCACGCCTTCGGCATCGTACGAGGACGAGCGGAATCCACCGCGCACGAACGGTTGTTCCTCGATGCGCATCCACTTGGGAAAAATCCGTTTGCCGGCGTGGTCGATCAGGAAGCTCGCCTTGCGGTACAACGCGCCGCCGGACACTGCTCCGAGCAGATGGCCGATCAGCGAGCGCGCCATCTCGGCCGAAAACAACACTGGCATTTCCGCAGTCGGCAGCGAACGGGGCTGCAGGCGCGCGACGGTGCGTTCCGCAGCACGGCGTCCGACCGACGCGGCTGCCTCTAGGCGGTCGGACGACAACGCGGTCGTGTACCAGCCATCGCGCTGCATGCCGTCGCCGCGGCCCGCGATCAGCGCACAGCCGATGCTGTGCTGCGTGTCGCGTTCGCGGCCGACGAAGCCGTGCGTGTTGGCGTAGACGGACAGGCTTTCGCCACTGCCGACCGACGCGCCATCGGAATTCTCGATGCGCTTGTCGAACTCGCGTCCGGCGTTCTCGCAATCCAGCGCGAGATCGATCGCGCGATCGGCGTCGAGCGCCCACGGGTGCCAGGTATCGAAATCGCGGATATCTGTGGCCATGAGATCGGCATCGGCCAAGCCGGCGGCGGGATCTTCTTCGGTGAAGGTGGCGATGGCGCAGGCCTGCGCGACGGTGGCGTCGAGGCTTTCCTCGCGCAGGTCGGCGGTGCTGGCACTGCCCTTGCGTTGCCCGAAATACACGGTGACAGCGATGCCACGATCGCGCGTGGATTCCACGGTTTCAACTGCGCCGAGGCGTACGTTGACACTCAGGCCGCGCTCTTCTGAGCATGATACTTCGGCCTGCGTCGCGCCCTGCGAACGGCAGCGGTCGAGCAGGGCCTGCGCGGTCGCGGCCAACCGGTCGAGCCGCACCTGGCTGTCGTCGGCCGCCGTGGGAATGGAAACTGCGTTCAATGCTTTATCCTTCGATTGCAATCAATTCATTCATTGTCATTCCCACACAGGCGGCAATGACGAGCGGGAAAATCAGACACGGATTCGATCACCATGCGCGGAAAAAACGACACCACTGGCGAGTTCCTCAGCCCCAGCCGCAGCGAACAACGACGCGGAGCGCTTGAAATCTTCGAGCTTGGCGAAAAGCTGGTCGCCCTGAGTCCTGCGCAACTGGCGAAATTGCCGATTCCCGAGGATCTGCTGCCGCATATCCAGGACACGCAACGCACTCCATCGCAGATCGCGCGCAAGCGGCAGCTGCAATTCCTTGCGAAGCAGATGCGGCGCGAGGAGGACGAAACCTTGGACGCCATCCGCGATGCGATGGACGCTGGCGGCGAGGCATCGCGCCGCGAAACCGCGCAGCTGCATCAGGTCGAAGCGTGGCGGGATCGGTTGCTGGCTGATGGCGACGCGGCGCTGACCGAATTGCTGGCTGCGCATCCCACGACCGATCGCCAGCACCTGCGACAGCTGGTGCGCAATGCGAACGAGGAAAAGCTGCGGAATAAACCGCCACATGCGCATCGGGATCTGTTCCGGGTGTTGCGGGAGATGCTGGGAGAAGGGAGAGGGGAGACGGGAGAGGAAGACGACCCTGCGTGAACTTCGCAATGCCGCGACTTCATGCACTGCCGAACGCTCAACAAAGGAAATGTCATCCCCGCGAAGGCGGGGACCCAGCGACTTTTCGCTTTTCAAATCCGACACCAGACACATGCTTGACGACGTAACGCGTGCACCCTCATCCGGCGCTACGCGCCACCTTCTCCTGGCGGGAGAAGGAAAAGCCATCACGCCTGCGTCCCGCCCACCGTAATTCCGTCGATCAGCAACGACGGCTGTCCCACGCCCACCGGCACGCTCTGCCCATCCTTGCCGCACACGCCGACACCTTCGTCCAACGCGAGGTCGTTGCCGATCATGCGCACCTTCTGCATCGTTTCCGGGCCGTTGCCGATCAGCGTCGCGCCCTTGACCGGCGCCGTCACTTTGCCGTCTTCGATGAGATACGCCTCGGTCGCGGAAAAGACGTACTTTCCTGACGTGATATCGACCTGCCCGCCACCGAAGTTCACCGCATACAAACCCTTCTTCACCGAACGGATCATCTCTTCAGGATCGTGCGGACCTGCCAGCATGTAGGTGTTGGTCATGCGCGGCATGGTCATGTGCGCGAAGGATTCGCGGCGGCCGTTGCCGGTGGGCGCGACACCCATCAGGCGCGCGTTGAGCGTGTCCTGCATGTAGCCGACCAGCACGCCATCTTCGATCAGGGTATTGCATTGCGTGGGCGTGCCTTCATCATCTACGTTCAACGAACCACGTCGGCCCGGCAGCGTGCCGTCATCGACGATGGTGACGCCTTGTGACGCGACGCGCTGGCCCATGCGCCCGGCATACGTGCTGGTGCCCTTGCGGTTGAAGTCGCCTTCCAGGCCGTGTCCGACAGCTTCGTGCAGCAGCACGCCGGGCCAACCCGCACCAAGCACGACCGGCATCACGCCTGCGGGCGCATCGATCGCTTCGAGATTCACCAGCGCCTGCCGCAACGCTTCGCGTCCCCAGCGTTCCGGTTTGTCGCCGTCAAGCAGTTCCGCATACGAATAACGTCCGCCGCCGCCGCCATGGCCGGATTCGCGGCGACCGTTCTGTTCAACGATCACCTGCACGCTGAAACGCACCAGCGGGCGCACATCAGCAGCAAGCACGCCGTCGCTGCGCGCAACAAGAATCGTATCGACGCCGCCCGCCAGGCTGACGGTGACCTGCTGCACGCGCGGGTCGGCGGCGCGCAGCAGCTTGTCGACTTTTCGCAAGGCTTCGACTTTCTCTTCGTTGCCGAGCGCATCGATCGGATCAACCGGCGCGTACAGCGCGCGGCCCTCGCCCGGTACCAGCGAGCGCGCGACGTGTGCGTTGCCGTCGCGCGCGATGGCACGCGCCGAATGTGCAGCCGACAACAGGGCCTGCGCGTTGATGTCGTCGGAATACGCGAACCCCGTCTTCTCGCCGGAGATCGCGCGCACGCCGACGCCCTGTTCGATCGAATGCGCGCCGTCCTTGACGATGCCATCCTCCACGCTCCAGCTCTCGCGCCGCGCATGCTGGAAATACAGGTCGCCGAAGTCGATGCCGGGGCCGAGCAGCGTGCCGAAGGCGCGATCCAAGCCGTTGGTGTCGAGGCCGCTGGGAAGCAGGAGGCGGGATTGGGCGAGGGTGAGGGATTGGGTCATGTGCATTCCGGAGGTGGCGCGACAATTTTTTGACTGTCATCCCCGCGACAGCGGGAACCCAGTAATTTCAGTTTTCTTGATTGCAAGTCGCTGGGTCCCTGCTTTCGCGGGGATGACGACTGAAAAGGATTGAGCTGCTGAAAAGATAAGGCCTGCATGCATCGAATCAACCCGGCGGCACGTCAGACACCACCGCACGCGACGACTGCTGCCGGCCAATCACCTCCACCTTCGGATCCTTCCACGGCCCGGTGACGCGATACGTCTTCGCGGCCATCTGCCCCAGCGGTTTGCGCAACACCGCGTTCGCCGCCGCGCCAATGGCCGCGCCCACGGGACCGCCTGCAATCGCGCCCACGGCTGTCAGCAGGTTTCCTGCCTTGGGCCGCACTTCGATGGTCTGGTCGAACTGCTGCGCGCGCAGGTCGGCCGCGCCGCGAATGCGTATTTCGGCAGCTGGACCATCGATCAGCAGGTCGTCGCTGCGCGCGCGGCCATTACCGAAACGGATGTTGCCGCTGATGCGGTTGAAAGCGAATCCCTTGTTGAAGAAATCGCGGAAATCCAGCGTGAGACGGCGCGGCAGTTCTGCCAGGCTGAGCAGGCCAAGCACGCGGCCTGCACCGGGTTCGATCTCGACCAGCCGCCCGTCTTTCGCAAGAAGATTCAACGTGCCATCCAGCCGCTCCAGCTTGAACGCCGCGGGACTGCCAGGCCACGACGCATCGAACCTGGCGGTGCCATCGCCGCCCGCCAGCCGGCCGCCGAAGCCAAAACTTGTCAGCAACGCGCCGAAGTCGTCGCTGTCCACTACCACGCCCATGCGCGTGCGCGCCGCGCCGCTGCGGCCGAGCCACTCGCCGTTGATGTCGATGCGCTGCTTCGGCGCACGTAGCTGTAACTGTTCGATGCGCATGCCGCCTGCGGTAGGACGCGTACGCAATTTCGCGGTGCCGAAGGCGGTGTTGCCGAAACGAAAATCGGTGACGTCGATGGTGAGCGGCGGAACCTTGGTCGGATCCAGCTCGTTGGTTACAGGTGTGGCGCTTGCCACGGTTTGAACGGACGGCTTGCCCGCGGCAGGTGCGGCCGATCGCCAATGCAGGCGGTCGAGTTTGCCCGCGATGGTCGCGCCGGCCGCCTGCGGCAGCAGCAATGCGCCGGCCAACGCATCACCCTGCAGTTGGATGCCCGTGCCGTTGTTCGCCGCGGCGACCTGCAGGCGCGTGTTGCGGAATGCCCCGCCAAGCAACAGCAACCGGTCGGCTATGACATCGATGCGCCGCAGGGTCAGGCCATCGCCTTGGCCTCCGCTACCTTTGGCGATGCCTATCCATTCGATCGCATCGAGCGTGGCCGCGCGCCCGCTCGCGATCAATCCCGAGGCAGGTGCAGGCTCATTGACGGTGCTTGCGCCGAGCACGGCGCGGATACCGGTCTGCCCGTTACCGCTGCGCGCGCGCACGGCGATCACATTGCCGAGCGCGACCTTGATTTCCCCACTGCCCAGCGGCAACGGAATATCCACGGTCGCGGGCAGAGATGCAGCCGCGGATTTATCAAGCGGTGCGGGCAAGGTGAGCGCGGTGCCGACGAGGCTGGAGCGCAACTGCACGCCGCTCGGCGCCTGCGCGCGCGCCGAACCTGCACGCGGGATCGCCAGCGCAATGGTCCACGTCGAACGCCCTTCCATGTGCGGTTTGAGCCAGTCAAGGTTGCTTGCGCGATCGAGCAGGGCATCTACTGCAAGCGTGGCTTCGAGTTCGGCCTCGAAGGCTTGGCGCTTGTCGCGTGCGTAATCACCTGCGCGCAGGCTCAGGCGACCAGGTTGCTGCTCATGACGCACGGCGAGTTTTTCCGCGCCGAATCCGCTGCGATTGAAATCGATCGTGCCGCGCGCATCTTCGAAGGTCAGGTTGAGTTCGCGGTCGATCAGTGTTGTCCCCAGCAATTCAACCTTACCGTCAAGCGTCGGCGGAGGTGCGTCGCGATAGAGGGGTTGCAGCAGGGTTAAGCCAACATTCGCAGGGCCACGTGCGTCGATACGCGCTAATGTCGCCGCATTGTTTTTCTGAACCGGACTCTGCTTGAGCAGCGCCAGTATTTTCGACGCATCGCCACCGCCCTGCGCATCCACGCGCAATTCGGCGCGTGCAAAATTCGCAATGTCCGCATGCACGTCACGCAATCCGACGCCAGCGATCGCGCCCTGCCCGTCGAACGTCATGCCATTGCCGGCGAAGCCGACATCGGCTTCGCTGATCTCAAATGCGGGCCAGTCGGCGTGGAATTTGATGTTGCCGCGGCGGATCGTGCCGGTGGCCGTAAAGCTGCCGTTGCCATCGCGGAATGGCCAGTCGTCGAGATCGCCGGCGATGATCGCATGCCCGTCATGCAAGGTCCCGGCCACCAGCGCCGTATCCAGCCAGCGGATCAAGTTCGCCGACATGACACTGCGCACCCACAATTTTTTTGCTGACGCAAACGGCAGATCGTCCAGCGCCACGGCAAGGTCGATGCGCGGCCGCGTGCCGTCGCCGGCGAACAGCAACCCGCCACGCAGGTCGAATCCGTAATCGCCGCCGTCCAGCCGCAAGGCTTCGGCGCCGATACGCCATCCATTGCCTTCGCGCCAGCCTGCGATCGTGCCTGTCACAACCGTGCCCGTCGCAGCGATGTCGCGCGCGCGGTTGCCTAACGCTCGCGGCCAGTCCAAATGCAATTTCGATGCAGGATCGAGTTGCAACGAAAACGCGTTGGCATCGCCATGCAATTCGCCACTGATGCCACTGATGCCCGGCGCAGTGCCCACAGCGGCGAATGCAACATCGCGCAGCAGGCCATCCGCGCGCATCTGACCGCCCCCCACGCCTGCGACCGTGACGCGTTGCAGATGCGCGGACGGCTTGGCTTGCGAAACCCAAGCGCGCAGTGCGGGATCGAGCCGATCGCTGAGTGCGGCAACCGCCAGCAGCGGGCCGGCATCGATGTTGTCGGCCAGCAGTGCGTAACGACGGCCGCCCGCGACCGTCAGGCCATCCATGTCCTGCATGGCTTCGTTGGTCGTGATGCGCAGATGCGGCGCGTCGAAGCGCCAGCCGCCGTCGATCATTTGCCAGCGCGCACGCGTGGCGAGATTAGCGAAACGGACGCCCGTCGTTTCGGCTGCGGTTTTCGAGTCGGTCGCCTGCAAGACAAGATCGTCGAGATCGGTGTCGAAAGTGATGCTGGCGATCCGGTGCCCGCGCAGTTCGCCCCACGCCTGCGCGCGGCCGCTGCCACCGCGCACTGAAACACCGGCGAACCGCAGCAGCGACGACCATGCCGCCAGATCGACCTTGCGTGATCCGGCATGGATGCGACCGTTGCCACGCCTGCGGTCGAAATCCAGCACCGCATCCATCGGCGACGCACCACGCGCGATGACACCGCGCACGCCGGCGCGCACACGATCGCCGTTGACCTGCATGCGGAGATCGATATCAGGAAGCCGTACATCGATACCCATCGACGGCGCGACGATCGCGAGTTTTCCGTCGATGACCTGCAACTCGCCGAGGCCTTCCAATGTCTTGAGCGGATCACCGCCGGTTTTTTCGCCGGGCAGGCCACGCACGTTCCAGCGTCCGTCGGCGCTGCGCTCCAGCGTCAACGACAGGCCGCGCAATCGCAGTTCCGTGAACGAGCGCCCCGGTAACAACCCGGCGTACTGCGCGATCAGGATCTCAGCAGCACCGATCGGCACCGCATCCGCGCCCGCGCCGATGCTCAAACCGTCCAATCGCAGCAACGGACCACGCCGTGTCCAATCGGTTTCGACACGATCGAACGCCACCGGCCGACCTGCGCGTTCGCTGAGCCACGCCGCAATTTTGTCGGGATGACGCTCGGCCATCGGCAGCAGCTGGCTGGTGATCGCGGCGACCAGCGCCATCACGATCAGCAGCCCTGCCAGCGCGTACCAGAGGCCGCGACGAAGCATGCGCGCATGGTGGCGCAGTGCGATGGGCATCAGGCGATCCTGCTGGCGCTGACGATACGCACGACGACTTTATCGATGCGATCAAAGCAGCACGACATCGAACTGCTCCTGCAGATACTGCTCATCCGGCTGGAACCGGATCGACTTGCCCAGGAACACTTCAAGCTCCGCGACAGCGGCCGACTCTTCATCGGTAATCCGCGCAACCACTTTCGGTGATGCGATCACCAACAGGCGCGCCGCTTCGAACTGCCGCACCGCGCGCGTGATCTCGCGAAAGATTTCGTAGGTCACGGTTTCGCTGGTCTTGAGCGTGCCGCGGCCGCCGCATTCGTGACACGGTTCGGAGAGTTGGCGCTCCAGGCTCTCTACGGTGCGCTTGCGCGTCATTTCCACCAGACCGAGCGGTGAAAAATCGTAGACGGTGGTCTTGGCGTGATCCTTCACCAGTGATTTTTCCAGCGTGCGCAACACCTGCCGGCGGTGTTCGGCATCGGTCATGTCGATGAAGTCGATGATGATGATGCCGCCGAGATTGCGCAGGCGCAGTTGTCGTGCGACCGCCTGCGCAGCTTCCAGGTTGGTGCGGTAGACGGTTTCCTCGAGATTGCGCTGGCCGACGAACGAACCGGTGTTCACATCGATCGTGGTCATCGCTTCGGTCTGGTCGATGACCAGATAGCCGCCGGATTTCAGCGGCACGTCTTTCAGCAACGCGCGCTGGATTTCATCCTCGACGCCGTACAGATCGAAGATCGGACGCGCGCCGCTGTAAGGCTCGATCTTCTCGTCCAGCCCCGGCATGTATTGCGCGGCGAACGCGCGCAGGCGCTCGCAGGTTTCGCGCGAATCGACTTTCACTTTTTCCACGCCGCGGCGGATCAGGTCGCGCACCGCGCGCAGCGGTAGCGTCAGGTCTTCGTACACGCAGCCGCCGACGCGCGATTCGGTTGAACGTTGTTCGATCAGCGCCCATGCGCGGCTGAGATAACCGATGTCCTCGGCCAGCGCTTCGGCGGCCTGGCCTTCGGCATTGGTGCGCACGATGTAGCCATGTCCGTTACCGCCGACCAGCTCGGACACGATGGTTTTCAGCCGCGCGCGCTCGGCTTCATCCTCGATACGGGCCGACACACCGATCACCTTCGATTGCGACAGCAAAACCATGTAACGCGACGGGATACTAAGCTGCGTGGTCAGGCGTGCGCCCTTGCCGCCGATGGGATCCTTGACGACCTGGACGATGATCTCCTGGCCTTCGCGCACCAGTTCGCTGATTGGCTTCGGCGGCGCGGACGGCAATTCGGTGCCGTCGCCTTCCGAACTCGGTACGGGTGCAGCCTTGAAAATGTCGTTGGCGTGCAGGAACGCGGCACGGTCCAGTCCGATTTCCACGAACGCCGCCTGCATCCCGGGCATCACCCGTTGCACGCGGCCTTTGTAGATGTTGCCCACCACGCCGCGTCGCCAGCCGCGCTCGATGTGCAGTTCCTGCAGCATGCCGTTTTCGACCACGGCGACGCGGGTTTCGCGGGGCGTCACGTTGATGAGGATCTCTTCGGTCATGGCGTCATGCGTCCGTAGACCGCAAGGCAGCACGAGTGTCTTTGTCGCCGACTTGCCCATTCGCAACGACACCGAACTCACGCAACAACTTCGCCGTCTCATGCAACGGCAAGCCCATCACGCCTGAATAGCTCCCGGACAGGTGTGAAATGAACGTCGCCGCCCATCCTTGGATCGCGTATGCGCCCGCCTTGCCTTCCCATTCGCCGGTCGCGATATAGGCAGCGATATCGTCATCGCCCAACTTGGCGAACGAGACTTCTGAAATCGACACCGCCTGCACTTCACGCGACGCCGAGACCAGCGACACGGCGGAAATGACCTGGTGCGTGCGCGCCGAAAGACGACGCAGCATCGCCGCGGCATCGGCGGCATTGCACGGCTTGCCGAAGACCTCGTCGTCCAGCACCACTTCGGTATCGGCGCCGAGCACGACGGCGTCAGGAACGGCCATTACTTTCAATAGCCCTGCGCCTGACTTCTCGCGCGCGACGCGACGCACGTAATCCTCGGCCGGTTCGTCGGGCGCGCGTTGTTCGGGCACGTCAAGATCGAGCACACCAAAGCGCAACCCGAGAAGGGTCAACAATTCGGCGCGGCGCGGGGAGCGTGAGGCGAGATGCAGCATTGCCTGAAGGATAACCCGCGCCTCCTCGTCCAATCCCGCCGCGCGCTTAACCTGCCGCGCCCTGAACCTGCACGCACACGCCAACCCCGACAAGGCGCCAAGCGCGTTGACTCACAGCGTGTTAACCATATCCGCAACACCCTTCCCTCGTGTTCATCCGGAGCCTCCCATGTCGCGATACACCCTGCGTCCGTTGCTGCTTGCCACCGCCCTTGCCTCGAGCCTGATCATGACGTCCGCCTGCGCACAGAATTCCCCCGCGCCTGGAGCTGCCGTTCCGGGTGCGTACGCCATCCCCGCCGACGGAACTTTGCTTTCCGTGTCCGCGCAAGCCGAATCCAAGCGCGTGCCCGATGTGGCGACGATGTCCACCGGGGTGGTTACGCAGGCCGCCGACGCCAATACTGCGATGCGTCAGAACGCCGAGCAGATGGCCAAGGTGGTCGCCGCGATCAAGGCCGCAGGCGTGGCCGAACGCGACATCCACACCAGCGGCATCAGCCTCAATCCGCAATACCGCTACACCGAGAACCAGCCGCCGGCGATCACCGGCTATCAGGCCAGCAACACGGTCAACATGAAGGTGCGCGATATCGGCAAACTCGGCAAGGTGCTGGATTCACTGGTGGCGCAAGGCGCGAACCAGGTCAATGGCCCGAGTTTTGAAGTGGACAAGCCGGACGAGGCGTACGACGAAGCGCGCTTGGCTGCGCTGAAGAAAGCCGGAGCGCGCGCGAAGACCTACGCCGATGCGATGGGCCTGCGCGTGCGGCGCATCGTGAGCATTTCCGAAGGCGCCGGCTTTCAGCCGCCAATGCCGATGATGCGGATGCAGGCGATGGACGCGATGGCAAGCAAGGAAACCTCGGTATCGCCGGGCGAAACCACGCTCAGCGCCAATCTTGATGTCGTGTTCGAGCTGGGCAAATGACGATGACCGCACCCGACAAGACCACACCCGCCGCCCCGAATCCGAAGCCGGGGCACAACCCCGGTTATGCGGAACCGCAACCGCGCGACAAACAGGACGCCCGCGACCCCGATCCGCGGCACAAGCGCAATCCTGATGAAGGCGGAATGGCGCGCGAGCCGGAAAAAACGCCGGGGGCGTGACCGCGTGGGAGCGACGGACTTGCTCCGACGCCAATCCGGTTGTTTCCTTTGTCGTCATTCCCGCGCAGGCGGACAAGCGCAAAGCGCGCAGGCCAGCCGTAGGCTGCTCCCGAAGGGACGAGCGCAGCGAGCAAACCTGCGCTCTTTCATTTCAGATTGCGAATACTCTTTTTTAGGAACGATCCAACGGCATCGGTTACACGCCGCTCCAGCGACGCGCCCTTTTGACCATTTGCTGCGCGAATGTTCGCTTCGCAATCCTAGCTTCGCAGACCCGCCTGCGCAGTAATGACGAGCGATTGTGGCTGGCTCTCTTACTTCCCATTCGTCTCCCATTCCGCACCGATCATCCGGCAACGATTGCCCATCCGGCTGATCCGGCGCAGCGTGGAATCACGGCGCCGCCCGACATCCCAACCCCGCCACCGGCGTCCACGCGTTGTCTCTGGTCGAAGGTCAATCAACGGAGGTGGGCCATGGTGCGTACTCAGCGTTCAAGCCTTGTATTCCTGCATCTCGAACAGCGTCCGGATGCAGGCCGCATCGCCGGCATTTCCGCGGCGATCGCGATCCATGCCATCGCGTTGATGGTGCTGCTGGCGCCGATGGCGGCGCCGACGCAGGTCGTGCTGATCGAGCAACGCGTCAGGACTCCGCCCGACTTGCCGCGCAAGGAACCGCCGCCGACTCCGCCGGTGCTTACCCCGGTCATCAACCCACCGGTGACGCCGCCGCAAGCTATCGTGCAACCGCCGCGCCCCGAGATGCCATCCGTCAACAATGAAGTCGTCATCGAAAACGGAACTGTCGCTGTTACACCGACGATTCTGAGAAACGAGACAGTCGACCCGGGCCCTTCCATTTCTACACCGATTCCCGGCACCCACCTGGAATACGCCAACGCCCCGCCCCCGCTCTATCCACGCGCCGCAATCCGCGAGCGCATGACCGGTACGGTGATGCTGCAGGTGCTGGTGGACATCGACGGCCGCCCGCTCGAAGCGAGCATCGCCCAGAGCAGCGGCCACCGCGAACTCGACCGCGCGGCCCTGGACCACGTCCTCAAGCGCTGGACGTTCCGCCCTGCGATGAAGAATGGGCGAGCGGTGCAGGCGATCGGACTGGTGCCGATTGCGTTCAATCTGCGTTGATGTTGGGGCTTGTTGAGCAGCACTTTCTACGTCGCGTGCAGTACGGCCGAACGGAAGCTCCCTCATCCGCCCGCTGTTGACTACGCGATTGGAAAGTCCGCCAAGGGCACCTTCTCCCGAAGGGAGAAGGAAACAGCAACAGCTCGTTGTTTTTTGCGTTCGGCGCGAGAAAAAAGCCGCGCCTCTATACAGACCCGAAGGGCGGTGCACAGGACGTGCGCCGTTTTCCGACCGAGGCAGGATGCCGAGTCGGAAAATAATTGGTGATCTTCCAGCAACGGGTTGTGGACTTTGCCAAACGGCACTTTCTTTGGTGATTTTCTTTGTGCCAGCAAAGAAAGTTACCCGCCGCAAGGCGGAAGCCTTTGACGTTCGTTAAAGAACATCCCACGCAACCCCTCTCTCAGAGCAATGTCCTCAAGCCCGGTGATATGGATGATTTGCCAGCAACGCCGCCGCGCGATACACCTGCTCTGCCACCAGCAACCGCACCAGCATATGCGGCAACGTCAGCGGCCCAAGCGACCAAGTTTCATCGGCGCGT
>JALYOU010000123.1 GCA_030856725.1 Pseudomonadota bacterium | reverse complement strand
CTCCGCCCCGATCTTGGTCAGCGCCGCCGTCAGCGTCGTCTTGCCATGATCCACGTGACCAATCGTCCCCACGTTCACGTGCGGCTTGGTGCGCTCGAATTTACCCTTTGCCATGACTGTCTGCCTTCTAGCTAGTTGCTGCAGGTGGAGTGACAGCTCGCTTTTCTGGAACTGATTTCAAGCCGGTAGGGCGCCTGAAACATGGTGCTCACGAATGGAATCGAACCATCGACCTCCTCCTTACCAAGGAGGTGCTCTACCGACTGAGCTACGTGAGCGTGGAACCGGTAAATGAACTTGAAGCGTGACCTGTAATGAACTTGGAGCTTGATCTTTCGCGTGAGTCTCTGGTGGAGCGGAAGGAGGGAATCGAACCCTCGTAATCAGTTTGGAAAACTGATGTTCTACCATTGAACTACTCCCGCGCCGGGAGAACGCTTGTTGGACAATTTCCTGATCGCGAACGAACGGAGATTGGTGGAGGGAGGTGGATTCGAACCACCGAAGGCGTAAGCCAGCAGATTTACAGTCTGCCCCCGTTGGCCGCTTGGGTATCCCTCCGGAAGTTTTGGAGCCGGTCAAAACAGCCGGTGATTGTCGCCCGTGCTGCTAAAGAGTGTCAACGGCCCGTGAGGTCAGACATTGAATCGGAAGTGCAGCACGTCGCCTTCCTGTACCCGGTATTCCTTGCCTTCCAGCCGCAGCCGGCCGGCCTCGCGGGCCCCTGATTCACCCCGAAACTTGATGAATTCATCAAAGGCGATGGTTTCGGCGCGGATGAAGCCTTTCTCGAAATCGGTGTGGATCACGCCGGCGGCCTGTGGGGCGGTCGATCCCGCCTTGACAGTCCAGGCGCGGACCTCTTTCTCGCCTGCGGTGAAGTAGGTCTGCAGGCCCAGCAGTTTGTAGGCGGCGCGAATGACCCGGTTCAGGCCGGGCTCGTCCAACCCCAAGCTCGCCAGGAACGCGTCCCGATCCTCGTCTTCCAGCTCGGACAGCTCTTCCTCGATGGCGGCCGAAACCGGCACGACCTCGGCACCTTCCACCACGGCGCGGGCGCGGACGGCGTCCAGGTGCGGGTTGTCAGTAAAACCATCCTCGAGCACGTTGGCCACATACAACACCGGCTTGAGGGTCAACAGGAACAGATCGCGAACCGCGGCCTTGTCGTCATCGGAAAGATCCAGCGAGCGTGCGGCCCTGCCGTCGTTGAGCCCCGCACGGACGCGGCCCAACACCTCTGCGCGGGCTTTGGCGTCCTTGTCGCCGGTCTTGGCCGAGCGCTCGGCCTTCTGGAAGGCCTTCTCAACCGAATCCAGATCGGCCAGCGCCAGCTCGGTGTCGATGGTGTCGATATCGGAGATCGGATCGACCTTGTTGTTGACGTGGATGACGTCTGCGTTTTCGAAGCAGCGCACCACATGGGTGATCGCATCGACTTCACGGATGTGCGCCAGGAACTTGTTGCCCAGGCCCTCGCCGCTGGCGGCGCCAGCCACCAGTCCTGCGATGTCGACGAATTCGACCGCGGTGGGGATCACCTTCAGCGGCTTGGCGATCGAGGCCAGCTGGCCCAGCCGCGGATCCGGTACAGGTACCACGCCGACATTCGGCTCAATGGTGCAGAACGGGAAATTGGCCGCGGCGATACCGGCCTTGGTCAAGGCGTTGAAAAGCGTGGACTTGCCGACGTTGGGCAGGCCGACGATGCCGCATTTGATACCCATGGAAGAATCCGTGATTCGAGGTTCGGGATTGGGGATTCGGCAAGAAGCGTTCGCTTCACCAAATCCCGAATCCCCAAGCCCCAATCTCGATCCCTACTCCCTGCTCGTATGCAGCCGCTTCATCGCCTCATTGAAATCACCCGCCGCTGCGAGCGGCAGCACATCGATCGCGTCATCGATCGCACGTGAAATCAGGATTGCATCGTCTTTGTCAGGCCCGCCTTTCAGCAGCCAGGAGGTGACCTTGTCCTTGTGACCGGGATGGCCAATGCCGATGCGCAGGCGATGGAACCCACCATGGCCGAGCAGCCGCATCGTGTCGCGCACGCCGTTCTGACCGCCATGTCCGCCATCGAATTTCAAGCGCGCCGTGCCCGGTGCAAGATCGAGTTCGTCGTGCGCGACAAGGCACTCGTCGGGTTCGATTTTCCAGAAACGCAGCGCGGCGGTGACCGACTTGCCGCTGACATTCATGAAGGTGGCCGGCTTGAGCAGCCAGACGGGCTGTCCGGCAATTTCCGCCCTCGCGGTTTCGCCGAACAATTTTGATTCGATGCTGAAACCCGCGCCGGATTTTTCGGCGAGCGCGTCCACAAACCAGAACCCGGCGTTGTGCCGGGTCCGGGTGTGTTCGGGCCCTGGATTTCCCAGGCCCACGATCAGGCGCAAGCGAGCCATGCGAGACGCGATAACGGGCGGCGCGCTGGGTCTGATTCGACCGCGTGCCGCCCGCGAGCGATTACTTGCTCTCGTCTTCGTCGCCAGCCGCGGCTTCGTCGTCGCCTTCGACCTTGGTCGCCGGAACTTCGGCATCGCCTTCTTCTGCGACTACTTCCTCTTCGATTTCTTCCTTGACGTAACGCGCGACGGCGATGGCGACGTCGTGATCCGGGCCGAGCTTGAGTTCCGGCACTTCCACGCCTTCAGGCAACTTGACCTGCGAGAGATGGATCGTGTCGCCGACTTCGAGCGCGCCCAGATCGACTTCCAGGTATTCCGGCAGGTCCTTCGGCAGGCAGCTCACGAGAATCTCGTTGAGCTCGTGCGTGACCGCAACGTCGGCGGCCTTGCCAGCCGGCGAGGTGTCTTCATTGAGAAAGTGGATCGGCACGGCGACGCGCACCGCCTCGTTCTCGTTCACGCGCTGGAAGTCCAGGTGCATGATGATCTGCTTGTACGGATGGCGCTGCATGTCACGCAACAGCACCTTCTGCACCTTGCCGCCGATGTCCAGCGACAGGATCTGTGAATAGAACCAGTCGTTCTGGCTCGCCACCCACGTGGATTCGTGCGGCAGCTGGATGCTCTGCGGAGCGTCCTTGCCACCATAGACGATGGCCGGGATGTTGCCAGCGCGACGCAGGCGGCGGCTCGCACCCTTGCCTTCGTCATCGCGCTTGGTCACAGCGATTTTATGTACTTCTGCCATTTTCATTACTCACTTTTTGCTGCATTGATGCCACCTCGCGGTGGCTTTGATGGCTCCCTCGCGACCAAGGGAGTCTTTTTTCTGGTCCGTGGTTGCCGGCTCGTGATTGCTGGCTGACCAACAACTCACAACCATCCACCACCCACCGTGTTTCTAATCTACGTACAGGGAACTGACCGACTCTCCGAACGCGATCCGGCGAATCGTTTCCGCCAGCAACTCGGCGACACTCAGCTGGCGGATGCGCCCGCAGTTTCTTGCTGCTTCCGACAACGGGATCGTGTCGGTCACCACCAGTTCGTCGAGCGCCGAACCGTTCAGATTGTCGATCGCCGGTCCCGACAGCACCGGATGCGTGCAGTACGCAACCACCTTGATCGCGCCCTCCGCCTTCAATGCCGCCGCCGCGGCGCAAAGGGTGCCGGCGGTGTCGACGATGTCATCCACCAGCACGCACGTCTTGCCGGCCACATCGCCGATGATGTTCATCACGGTGGCGACGTTGGCCTTGGGGCGGCGTTTGTCGATGATCGCAAGGTCCGCATCGTCGAGGCGCTTGGCAATAGCCCTTGCGCGCACGACACCGCCCACATCCGGCGACACCACAATCAGATTTTCCGTGCCGTGCGCGCGCCAGACATCGGCGAGCAGCAGCGGCGACGCATATACGTTGTCGACCGGGATATCGAAGAACCCCTGTATCTGGTCGGCATGCAGATCGATGGTCAGCACCCGGTCGGTGCCCACCGTCGAAAACATCTGCGCCGCGACCTTGGCGGTGATCGGCACCCGCGCCGAACGCGGCCGCCGGTCCTGTCGCGCATAACCGAAATACGGCACCACTGCGGTGACCTTGTTGGCCGAGGCGCGCTTGAGCGCATCCACCAGCACCAGCAACTCCACCAGGTTCTCCGCGCTCGGTGCGCACGTCGGCTGCATCACGAACACGTCCTGCCCGCGAACGTTTTCCTCGATCTCGATCTGCACTTCGCCGTCGGAAAAACGCCCGACCAGCGCCTTGCCAATGCCGATGCCCAGCTCCTTGCACACCGCATCAGCCAGCGGACGGTTTGCGTTGCCGGAGAAGACCAGCAGATCGTGATCGTCTTGCATGTCTTTCCGCGCTCGCTCTGACGTTGGCGGGACCACTTGGATGGCAGGGGCGGCAGGATTCGAACCTGCGAATGCCAGGATCAAAACCTGGTGCCTTGGGCCACTTGGCGACGCCCCTGCGGTTAACTTGTTGTTTCGAGTGCCACGTGCAACGGGGAACGCGATGCGCCGGCCGCGATCCACGCACGCAGGCTACGCGGCAATGCCGCCAAACCCGCCTGTGCTGATGCACGATCGCCGAATTCGACGAAACACCCGCTACCCGACCCCGTCAATCGCGGCCGGCCGATCTGCGACAAGGCCTGGAATGTGGCTTCCACCGGGGGTTCCAGACGACGCAAGACCGGCTCGAACGCGTTGCCGAGCTGAGCACCGCAAACGAAGTCGGACATTGTCGCGGGCGGCGAATCCCGCGTCAATTCAGGGGCTTGGAATAATTCGCTGGTGGAGGCATGCACGCCGGGGTCGGCCAGCACGTACCACGCGGGGTCCAGATCGAGGGGTGTCAGCTGTTCGCCGACGCCATCGGCCCATGCGTTCTGGCCGAGGATGAACAGCGGAACGTCGGCGCCGAGTTGGAGGCCGAGTTCGGCGAGGCGGTCGATCGGCCAGTTGAGGTTCCAGAGCCGGTTCAGAACGAGCAACGCGGTAGCAGCATCGGAGGAGCCGCCGCCGAAACCGCCACCGATCGGGATCTTCTTGTCAACGACGATCTCAGCACCTTGAGCGACGTTGCTGGAATTTTGCAGCAACTTAGCGGCTTTTAACGCAAGATCGTTGCTCTCGGCTACCACGGCATTACAAACTGAGGGGCTTTCGAGTGTGTCTGCAGGGCTGCTCTCCGGACGCTTAATGGCGCCATCCTTCCGAACCTGCACCCAGACGTTGTCCCCCCATTCCAGCAGACGAAACACCGTCTGCAAGTCGTGGTAGCCGTCCGGCCGTCGCGCGGTGATCCGCAGAAACAAGTTCAACTTGGCCGGGGCCGGCCAGACCGACCAGCCGCCCTGCTCCGCGCTCATGGAGCGACGGCGCCTTCGCTCCAGCGATCCACGACCAGTCGGACACGGGCTTCG
>JALYOU010000122.1 GCA_030856725.1 Pseudomonadota bacterium | reverse complement strand
GAGAACGTGCGCTTCGAGGTCAGCACGTACACCGGCTTGAGGTAGCGCGGGCTTGCCGCCGGTGTCGTCCAGTACTGGCGCGTAGTGCCGCTCGCCCGGCTGTAGAGGTCGTTGAGGTGGCGCTCGTCGCCCTGTGCGAAGAAGTGGCTCATGAGGTAGGCAACCGTATTCGGTTCGCCCCCGCCATTGCGGCGCAAGTCGAGAATCAACGCATCCGTGCCCGACAGCACCGTCATCGCCGCCGACAACGCTTCGGCGGCCAGCTCGGTGGGGCCGACGAATCCGCGCAATTCGAGATAGCCCACGTTGCCCGGCAGCCGCGCCAGGTTGTCGATCCCGTAGCCGTAGTACGCGGCCTCCTTGCGCGCGGCGTCGAGCTCTTCCGTGGTTGGTGCCTGTCCTGCAGGGCGCGGTTTGAAGCCGGGGGCGTGCATGACATTGAAGTGCCCGTCCTTGCCGAGCGTGCGCATGTCCGTCGCGAGGGCGTTGGCGAAGGCGGCGGTGTCGTTGGCACCCGCGTAGGCACCGGCTGCTTCGCGTGCCACCAAGGCAGCCGCAAGCGCCTTCGCGGCATCGGGGAAGACGTACTTCGCCTGCAACTGATTCGCAAGCGTGGCGACGACGGCGCGGCGTTCGACGACGGTGATGGACTTCGGCGGTCCCTGCTGCGACTTTGCAAGCGGCGACAGGCACAGTAGAAGGGCGAGGGTGAGGACGCGGTGGTGCATGGAAACTCCGTTGGTTGATGCGGCAGGGCCGCGAAGGATTGCTGATAAAAACTTGCTACTAATCAGTTAGTACTTCAAGGCAAAAAAACTCAGCGGACCGCGCCCTCGAAGTCGAACGTCTCCATCGACCACTCGCCATCGTCGAGTTGCGCATCGACATGCACGTCGGCGCGACCCTTGGACCCGCGCAACGCGAAGGTCACGTCCACGTCGGCGCCGGTGTCTTCGATATAGATCGACCCGTCCACGTCGTTGGATGCCAGTACGACCGGGCTGCCAAGCCGGGCAACCACCGCCGGATCGGCTGCGACCACGCGCAGCAGCGACTGGAACACGGCGTCCTCGACGATGTCCGGCGGCTCCGGCGGCTCCGGCGGTGCCGGCGGCATGGGCGGAAGCGGCAGCGAAGCGGCATTCGGTGGCCCCGGGGGAACCGGCGGCAACGGTGGTAAGGGTGGTGTGGGCGGCACGCTCAAGCGCATGACTTCGGCGATCCAGCGCCGCGCCTCGCGATCGATCGGCCGCACTTGGCCATCCTCCTTGTAGACCTCCACCAGCCGGCCCTGTGCATCGACGCTGCCGCGGTAATAGCGCTGCTTGTCGAGCCCATCGGCGGTGATCTCGCGCACGTCACCCGGGCGCAGCACGCCATCGGTGGACGATTGGATGCGCACGCCCGGACGACCATGGCCGGTGATGCCGATCTGTGACACGAGCAGTACGCCCGCGGCCACAAGCACGACGAAGGCGGTGCGCGCGCCCCAGCGGCCGCGCGACGGTGGTCCGGACAACAAACGGGTGATGCGTTGCATGAGTGAGCCTCCATGGGCTGCAAGAACGAGACGCGGGGTTGGATGCCGCTGGCGCTCGAGTTGCGCGAGCGCCTCGGCCAAAGCAATGGCGTCCCCGCACGCCACCACCGCGAGATCGTCACAGGCGTGTTCGCGTTCCTGCCGGATGCGTCGACCGAGCCACCACGCCGCAGGATGGAAGAACAGCAGCGCCTCGACCGCGCATTGCAGCCCGTTCCGGAGCCAGTCCATGCGTGCGACATGCGCGAGTTCGTGCGCGAGCAGTGCCTCGACCTGTTCGCGCGGCAGTTGCGTGAGCAGCGACAGCGGCAGCCAGACCACCGGCCGCAGCAACTTCGCGGTGAACGGTGCGACCACATCGGCCGACAGCCGCACCGCCACTGCACGCGTGATGCCGAGCCGCCCGCGCAATGCAGCGACACATTGCTGCCACTCGAGCGACAACAATTGGTACGGGTGCTTGTCCAGCGTTGTCAGTAACCGCCAGCCGCCGAAGCGCCGCAGCAGCATCACGCCGACGCCGCACAGCCACAGCAACGCAAGCAACGCCGCGGTCGAACTCGACTCCTGCACGAACCCGCCCGATACCGCATCCAGTCGGGGGGCCGTGATCGCAGGCAACCAGCCGTCGTTGATGCGCGCCGCGGGTTGCTGCCAGAAGCGCACGAACGTCGCCGCCGGCGCGCCCACCATCGCGAGCAGGAACGCCATCGCGGTTGCATGCCGAAACGCGGCGCTGGCCCGTGATAGCACGGCCAATGCGGTGGCCGCGCCGAGTGCAAGCAACGTCACCTGCCACAGCGAATGCAGCAGCGCCGTGGCCAATGCCGGCGCGAACCCCCACTGCATGAGCGCGAGCGCATCCATTAGTCCTTGCGCCTGGCCTTGGCCTGCGCGATCAGCTTGCCGATCGCATCTAGGTCCTCGGCGCTGGCGACATTGTCATCCAGCGCGCGCTGCACCAGCGTCAACGCCGATCCAGAGAACGCCTTGCGCATCAAGTCCTTGAGCAGGGATGACTGCACGACCGGCTCCGCGTGCACGCTGCGATAGGTGTGGGTGCGTTCGGATTCATCGCGTTTGAGGAGTCCCTTCTCGGCCATGATCGTGAGCATCTTCAGTACCGTCGTGTAGGCGGTGTCCTTCGTCTTCGACAGTTGGGCATGCACCTCGCGCACGGTCATCGGGGTCTTGCGCGACCACAGCACGTGCAGGATCGCCAGTTCGCCTTCGGTGGGATTGGGAGTGGACATGCGTCGCTCGTCATGGGTACGGCGGTATTAGTACTAATGTTTTAGTAGATGTCAAGAGCCGATCGCGGACAAGGGATCCTGGTCCTGTCAGCACTCAACCGCGCAGGGCATTTTTTGCTTGGGAGCGGGCGTCAGCCGCGCGAACTCATGTCTTCAGCGGCGAAGTCATTACCGCTTTCTACGGATACTTACTGCAACTCCCGCAAATCCAGCCGCCTCAGCTTTGGCGCCTTGAATGCAGTCACGGCCACGACGCCCAGCGTCACGAAACCCCCCAGCACGACCGCCGGCACCAGGCCGAGCAGACGTGCCATCGAGCCGGCGTAGAAC
>JALYOU010000066.1 GCA_030856725.1 Pseudomonadota bacterium | reverse complement strand
TCGCGCTGGTCGGCGAAAAACCCGGTCTTGTGCGCGCCGGCGGGATCGGCGCGGAAGCGGACGCCGTGTTCGCTGATGATCGCGGGTGACGCGGGTTCGGAACCGCCGAAGTCGAAGCTTTCCTGTTTCTGCACGTGCTCGTCGGCGAAGGCATGGAAGCGGCAACCAGGAAACTGCTGCTTCAACGCCTCGTAGATCCATTCGCGATGGCGGAACATGCCGGCGCTGAAATATTCCACCACCAGCAGGTCGTCATATCGGTCGACCACCAGGCCGCTCAGGCCATCGCCTTCGCTGTGCACGACTCGCCACGCATTGCTGACCGCATCCAGCTTCAGGAACTCGCGGCGCAACTGTACCGACTCGCCGATTTTGCGTGCGAACCAGGCGGCATCGACGACCGTGTCGCGATCGGTTTCAAGGATGCGCAGCGCGATGCGCGAATGGCCGTTGTAGAAACCGCGCCCGATCCAGTCGCCATCGACGCCGATGATGTCGACGATGCTGCCGGGCTTGGGCTTCTGTGCGGGCTTCTCGACCAGCTTCTGGAAGATCCACGGGTGGTTGGAGCGCCAGGCGTTCTTCAGGCGGATGGTGGGCAGCGACGTTGTCATGCCGACATGGTACCGGGCCGATTGACGGGGCCAGTCGCCACGGCAACAATGCAATCTCAGAAGGGGAGTAGCTCCCGATGCTGAGGCCGTCATCACGAGCGATACAGCTCCGGTCCAGCAGCCCGCCAATTGACCGGCGCGCGAGCAAGACCTTCGCCGTCAGGCGACAGGTCCGTTTCCCGGGAGTCCCGTGAACGCCTTGAACCTGCGGTTCGGGGCGTTTTTATTTCACGGGAGCACGCGGCATGCAGACGATAGGCAATCCCTGGTTGTGGGGCAGTTTCACGATCGTGGTGGTCGTGGCGCTGCTGGTGGACCTGGTGTTGATGCGCCATGGCGGGCCGCACAAGGTGACCTTCCGCGAAGCGATGTACTGGAGCTTCGGCTGGGTGGCGCTGGCGCTGCTGTTCAATGCCGGCTTGTGGTGGTACCTGCATCAAACCGCTGGCGAAGCGATGGCCAATCGCGTCGGCCTGGAATTCCTGACCGGTTACCTGGTGGAGAAATCGCTGGCGGTCGACAACATCTTCGTGTTCCTGATGCTGTTTACTTACTTTGCAGTGCCAGAGGAACAGCGGCAACGCGTATTGATCATCGGCGTGCTGGGCGCGATCGTGCTGCGCGCTCTGATGATCTTCGCCGGCTCGGTGCTGCTGGCGAAGTTCCATTGGATTCTGTATGTGTTCGGACTGTTCCTGCTGCTGACCGGCATCAAGATGTGGTGGGCCGCCGGCAAGGCCCCGGATCTCGAACGCAATCCGGCACTGCGCTGGATGCGCAGCCACCTGCCGTTGAGTCCGCAGTACCACGGCAACGCGCTGATCGTGCATCAAGGCGGCAAGCGCTGGTACACGCCACTGTTCGTCGTGATCGTGCTCATCGGCGTCACCGACTTGATCTTCGCGGTGGACAGCATCCCGGCGATCTTCGCCATCACCAGTGATCCTTTCATCGTACTGACATCCAACGTCTTCGCCGTGCTGGGACTGCGCGCGATGTTCTTTCTGCTGGCCGGCATGGCCGATCGCTTCCACTTGCTGCCGTACGGGCTTGCGTTGGTGCTGGGTTTCATCGGTATCAAGATGCTGTTGCTGGATGTCTACAAGATCCCGGTGCTGGTGGCGTTGGGCGTGGTGGTCTCGATCATTGCCGTGACGGTGGCGCTGAGCCTGATGCGCCCGCCAAAATCGCAGGCGCAGGCGTAGTGGACGAGCGACAGCAGGGATAGCGGCGCAGCCTTGCATCCGTGCGATCCGCCACCATCCAACTGCAATGCACCTGCCCGCCCCCGAAACCCCGGCCGACCCCGTCGCGCAGCGCGCGCTCGACCGCGCGCGCATCCGCCGCGCGCTCACGGTCAGCATGGCGTTCGTGCTGGCGCTGCTTGCCATCTTCAGCGCGCAGATGAGTGTCGACCTGCGCGCGCTGATGATCGCGCCGCACGCGGTCGAAGGTTTGCTCGGCATCGCAACCGCGCCGTTGTTGCACGGCTCGTTCGAACACGTGATGGCGAACTCGATTTCATTGCTGCTGCTCGGCACGCTGGCCGGCAGCGTGTATCCGCGCGCGACGCTGCGTGCGCTGCCGCTGATCTGGTTCGTGTCGGGCGCGTGCGCGTGGCTGCTGGGTGACGCCGGATCGCATCATCTCGGCGCCAGCGGGATCACACACGGATTGATGTTCCTGGTGTTCGTGCTGGGCCTG
>JALYOU010000058.1 GCA_030856725.1 Pseudomonadota bacterium | reverse complement strand
ACTGGCTTCGCGGCGATTTCGCGCAGGTCGATGGTTTGCCGCGCGAAGTCGACAGCATCTTCAGCTTGGGGCCGCTGGACGAATTCGCGCGCTGGTACGCGGCGTCGAAGATCGAAGCGCAACGCGTAATCGCGTTCGGTTCCACCAGCATCGATGTCAAGCGCGGCTCATCCGATGCGCAGGAACGCGATGTCGCCGCGCGCCTGCGGCAGGGCGAGCAAGTTGTTCTGGACACCGCTTCCGCACGCGATGCAGGTGCGACGATCCTTCGCCCGACACTCATCTACGGCTTCGCGCGCGACCGCACCTTGACCCGCATCGTGGATCTTGCGAAACGGTGGAACACGTTCGTGCTGCCGCGAGGCGCGACCGGGCTGCGGCAACCGGTACATGCGCACGACCTCGCGGCCGCCGCCTTCGCGGTTAGCGGTTCGGAGGTGGCCCGCGGCAAGGTCTACGCCCTGCCGGGTGGTGAGACGCTCCCATATCACGAGATGGTTGCACGCACGCTGGCGACGCTGACGCCGCCCCCGAAACTGATCGAACTGCCGTCGCCGTTGTTCAATCTCGCATTGATGGGCGCGCAGGCCGCAGGGCACGCAACCGGATTCGGGGAGGCCGCGGTCAAGCGCATGCGCAGCGATCTTGTGTTCGATGCGCAACCGGCGGTGCGGGATTTCGGCTACGCGCCGCGGATGTTCCGGCCGACGGCGGGGATGTTCGAGCCGCGTTGATCCTCTTCAATGAAGTCGCGCCTTTTCCGTCGCTCCTACACGAGAATTCCGGCTAGTTTAGTTTGTCTGTCGGATCAGAAATTTCGGTGCCCGACACTGTTCGCGCCTTGGCCAGCGCGCGCAGCGCGATCAGCAGCACGCCGCCCAGTACCATCGCGGCACCGATCCAGAGCTTCGGGCCCGGCGTATCGCCCCAGAAGACGATGCCAAGCACGATCGCCAGCACCGGTGCGAGCAACAGGTACGGCGTCACGCGCGCGACAGGATGGCGTTGCACCAGTACGTAGTACAGGCCGTGGCCCAGCAGCGAAGCGATCAGCGCTGCGTACAGCGCGCCGCCCCAGCCGATCCAGCTCGCGTCGCGCAGCACCTCGAAACTGCCCGGTTCGATCAGCGCGCTCAGGGCGAGCAGCGGTGCAACGCTGATGATCGCGGTCCAGCCCTGCTGGCTGACCGCGCTCAAACCGGTCAGGCGTTTCATCAGCACGGTGCCGATGGCGAGGAACAAGGCCGACACCAGCATCAACGCCAGCGACAGCGGGCGATCCAGCACCAGCGGATCGAAGCCGAGCACCAGCACACCGGCGAAACTCATCCCGATCGCGAGGCCCGTGCGCCAACCGAAGCGTTCGCCCAGCCACCACCACGCCAGCAATGCCGACATCGGCACGTAGCTCTGCATCACGATGGCCGGCGACGACAGATCGCCCGCCAGCTGCAGCGCCCAGAAACTCATCCCGAAATGCAGCACGCCCACGCACAGCGCGACCGCGATCAGCAAGGGCCATTGCCCGCGCGCGGGCCGCTTGACGAAGGCGCCCAGCAGGATCGCAAGGATCGACAGGCGGAGCGCGGTAAACAGGAGCGGCGGGATTTCCTGCAACGCGAACGCGGAAATCAGGAAATTGCCCGACCACGCGAGACAGATCAGGAGAACGAGGAGGAGGTCGCGGATGGGCAATGCGATGTCATCGGTGGATGCAGGTAAATGTTGTGCTCGTCATTCCCGCGAAGGCGGACAAGCGCGAAGCGCGCAGGAAAGCCGAAGGCTGGTGCCGAAGGGACGAGCGGAGCGAGCAAACCCATGCCTGCGCATTACCAAATTGCGGAATCGATCTTTATTGTGAAAATCCTGGAATGGAACGTCCAAGTTTCCGATGGAATCAGCTTCAGTATCGCCAACCCAACTTGCGATACAGCTTCGCCATCACCCACGCCGGCCCGATCAGCAGGTACGTCAGGTCCGTCAAAAAACTCGGCTTCTTGCCTTCGATCCTGTGCCCGACGAACTGCGCGATCCACGCCACCACGAAGACGCCGATTGCGAGATACAACAACTGCTGCGCGCCAAGCATGTCGTACAGCCACCGCGTCAGCCACGCCATCACCACGAGCAGCGCCAGCATGCCGTAGCCCAACGGGCGCGACGCGCGGTAATAGAACATCCACGCGAAGAACATCGCCAGGCCCGCCCACAAGCCCGGCCGGAACCAGCCACCGACCACCGGGATGCACCACAGCAGGGCGATCACGCTCCACAGGATCGCCGGCACGGCGAACAGATGGATCCGCTGGTTGACAGGGTTCTGATGGTCGCCGGAATAGTGATCGAACCAGCGATCGATGCGGCGTTGTGTGGTTTCGATATTTTCAGCGTTGGCGTTCATCAAGGGATCTCCGCGCGATTGCATCAAGCTTGCGCCGCCCATCCTTCGCCGTCCACCACTGGCCCTTCGTAGGAGCGGCTTCAGCCGCGAGCTCTTTGGTCGGCCCGCGTGATCCAGCAAGAGCTCGCGGCTGAAGCCGTTCCTACGAAGAACGTCGGGCCGTCGCTTGCAACTGCGCGCGCAGGTTCGCGTAGTCGGCAGACATGGGCTCCGCGCTTGAAGGCCGTGCGAGGCTTTCGGCCAATGCGGGCGGCGGTGTGATCGCATGGCCGACCAGCGGTTCGACGATGCTGTCGAATTTGGCGGCATGCGCCGTCGCCACCACCGCCCACGGCCGCGTGTCGCCTTGGGCGCGCAGGCGTTCCAGCTCGTGCAGGCCAGTCGCGGTATGCGGGCAAGGCACGATGCCGTGGCGCTGCGGCGCGGCGCGGATGGTGTCGCGGATGGTGTTGTCGTCCACCGACGTGGCGGTAAAGGCGTCGCGCAGCGCTGTGTCATCACGGTGCCACCAGCGCAGGCGTTCGAAGTTGCTGGGCGCGCCGACATCCATCGCATTGGCGAGCGTGGCCTTGCCGGGTTGCGGTGCATAATCGCCACCGTTGAAATAACGCGGCAGCACATCGTTGGCGTTGGTCGCGAGACGAATCTCACCAATCGGCGCGCCCATGCGCCTGGCGACGAGTGCCGCACATGCATTGCCAAGGTTGCCGGTCGGCACGATGACGTTCAACGCGTCGCCATGCGCATCCAGATGATGGGAAGCGACGTGCGCGTAATACGCGGCCTGCGCCAGCAACCGTCCGAGGCTGATGCTGTTGGCCGTGGTGAGCGGACATTCGCGACGCAGGCTGTCGTCTGCCAACGCCTGCTTGGCCAATCGCTGGCAATCGTCGAATGTGCCAGCGACGCATAACGCACGCACGTTGTCGCCCCAGCAGCTCAGCCCGTGCGCCTGTCGCGGTGAGACACGTCCATCGGGATACAGGATCACCACTCTGAAACCCGGCCGGCGATGGAATGCAGCGGCGACTGCCGCGCCCGTATCGCCGGAGGTGGCCACCAAGATGGTTGTGGTTGGCGCATCCGGCGCGCGCAGCGCGGACAAGGTTTCGGCAAGGAAGCGCGCGGCGTAGTCCTTGAAGGCGGCGGTGGGCCCGTGGAAGAGTTCCAGCAGCCAGTCGTCGTTGCGAGTGAGCGGGCGCAGCGGCGCTGGAAACGAAAACGCAAGCTGGCAGATGCCGTGCAATC
>JALYOU010000057.1 GCA_030856725.1 Pseudomonadota bacterium | reverse complement strand
TAAACGTCACCGGCCTGGTGGCAGAGTGGTTATGCAGCGGCCTGCAAAGCCGCGTACGCCGGTTCAATTCCGACCCAGGCCTCCAAACAACGACGCCCGCGCGATGCGGGCGTTGTCGTGAGTGGGGTGCTGACGTTGCATGCCGGATGAATTGTTAAAGGATTTAGCGCGCCGAAAGATTTTTGTGGACTGGCAACGCCAATATCGCAAAGGTTTTCATCCGCCTCCAACTACGGCACGCTAACCCCAAGCCCGGGTGGCGAAACTGGTATACGCAAGGGACTTAAAATCCCTCGGCCGCAAGGCCATGCGGGTTCGACCCCCGCCCCGGGCACCATCGTCAGATAAAAGCACTCAGTTTTTCGATCTACTCCGCGATTTGGTTCAGACGGAAGTTGCAACGCGAGGCGTCAATGAATCGATCGAAGGGATACGACCTGATCATCGAGCGTCGAGCGCTGTATCTCTTCGCCAAGGTCAGCGGACCGCACGATACATTGCAGATATCGATCGACTACTGGACCGAAATCGCGGAGGAATGTTTCCGCGCGTCCGCCGACCGTTTGCTGGTGCTCGAAGAACTCGCGGAAAAATCAGCTGCGGTCGATATGGCGCAGATGATCCGACTGCTCCCTCAGATGGGCTTCAAGGACATGCGCATCGCGTTCGTCGATCCGAAGGAGGACTTGACCATGCTCGTCTTTGCCGAGGTGCGCGCGATGGAAGTGGGACTGACCGGCCATGTCTTCGGTGTCGTGGAAGCCGCGGAGCGCTGGCTGCTTTCCGATATTGGGCAAGCCGGGGACCTCCGGCGCGGTTCGACTCCGCGTAAACTGCCGCCCGCACGGCCGAACCCCTCACAGTCCCCGACGGCACCTCAATGAGCGACATTGACAACGCACGCATCGCCATCATCGGCCTCGGCTACGTCGGCCTGCCGCTGGCGGTGGAATTCGGAAAGCAGTACGACACGGTCGGTTTCGACATCAACGCCGCCCGCATCGCCGAACTGAAGGAGGGCCGCGACAGCACGTTGGAAGTGGAGCCTGAAGAATTCGCCCTGGCGACGCGGTTGCGTTTCAGCGCACAGCTCGACGCCATCGGCGATTGCAACGTCTACATCGTCACCGTGCCGACGCCGATCGACGCGGCCAAGCGACCGGACCTGACCCCGTTGGTCAAGGCCAGCGAAGCCATCGGCAGCGTGCTCAAGCGCGGCGACGTCGTCGTCTACGAATCGACCGTGTACCCGGGCTGCACCGAGGAAATCTGCGTCCCGATCCTGGAGAAAGCATCCGGGCTCGCATTCAATGTCGACTTCTTCGCCGGCTACAGTCCAGAGCGCATCAATCCGGGGGACAGGCAGCACCGCGTCACCAATATCCTGAAGGTCACGTCGGGCTCCACGCCGGCAATCGCCGACCGTGTCGATGCGCTGTATGCAAGCATCATCACCGCCGGCACGCACAAGGCCAGCAGCATCAAGGTGGCCGAGGCTGCCAAGGTGATCGAGAACACGCAGCGAGACCTCAACATCGCGCTGGTCAACGATCTTGCGATCCTGTTCAACAAGCTCGGCATCGACACGCTCGAAGTCCTTGAGGCCGCCGGCACCAAGTGGAATTTCCTGCCATTCCGTCCGGGTCTGGTGGGCGGCCACTGTATCGGCGTCGATCCGTACTACCTGACGCACAAGGCGCAGCAAGTCGGGCACCACGCCGATGTGATCCTGGCCGGTCGCCGCACCAACGACGGCATGGGCGCCTACATTGCTGGCGAAGTGGTGCGGCTGATGGTCTGCAAAGGCATCAATCCAGTGCGTGCGCGTGTATTGGTGCTGGGACTGGCATTCAAGGAAAACTGCCCGGACCTGCGCAATACGCGCGTGGTCGATATCGTGCAGGCACTCAAGTCCTACAGCGCGCACGTCGATGTCTGCGATCCGTGGGTGGATGCAGGCGCAGCCCAGCACGAATATCGTCTGTCTCTCGTAGGCAAACCCGCGCACGGCGACTATGACGCCGTGATCGTGGCGGTTAGCCATGATGAGTTCCGGCAACTCGGGGCCGAAGGCGTCCGTGCGTACGGCAAGCCGGAATCCATTGTGTACGACGTGAAATACATCCTGCCGCGCGATGCGGTCGACGGCCGTCT
>JALYOU010000054.1 GCA_030856725.1 Pseudomonadota bacterium | reverse complement strand
TCTGGCGCAGCACGGATACGACAGCAATGTCCGCATCGAAGTCGCCGATGTCTTCGCATGGAAGACCGAGCGTCGATTCGACGCGATCTGTGTGACCGCGGCCGTCGACACCATTCCCGCACGTTTCTCCGACTGGCTGCGTCCCGGTGGCCGCCTGTTCGTCATCCACGGCCGTTCGCCGGTGATGGAAGCGGTGTGCGTGCGTGCTGGCGCCGATGTCAACGTCGCGCGTACCGAATCGTTGTTTGAAACCGATATCCCTTACCTCGTCGGCGCCGCCCCGGTGGCCCAATTCCAGTTTTGATCGAAGGATTTCTATGCGTCGTCGTCCACTCGTTTTCGCCCTTGCGCTGGCATTACTCCCCACCAGCGCCTTCGCCGAAGACCTGCTGCAGACCTACGAACTCGCGCGCAACAGCGACCCGCAGTTGTCCGCGGCCGAATCGCAGCGCCTCGCGACGCGCGAAGGCGCGGTGCAGGCGCGGGCGGCGATGTTGCCGCAGATCAGCGGTGACGCGTCCATCAACAGATCGCGCAGCACGAGTCCGTCCGGGGGTGTGCAGACCGACATCAATGGACAGCCCGTTCTCGATCAAAACGGCAATCCCAGAGTGATCAACGGCGACCAGGAATTGGATTCCACGTCCCGCAGGCTGGGTGTCAATCTCAATCAAATGGTGTATGACCGCTCACGTTTCACTACCCTGCAAAGCCAGAGATCTTTGAGCAAAGCTAGCGATTTCCAGTTGGAATCCGCGGGCGATACGCTGGTCACGCGTACATCCCAAGCCTATTTCAACGTGCTGGTGGCGACCGAAACGCTCGCCGCTGCCGAGGCGCAGGAAGCGGCGCTGAAGAAGCAGTTCGATTTCGCCGACAAACGCCTGGAAGTCGGCCTCGCGCCGATCACAGATGTGCACGAGGCGCGGGCGCAGTACGACAGCGCGCGCGCCAATACCATCGTCGTGCGTAACGCGCTGGAAGATGCCTACCAGGCGTTGATTGAACTGACCGGTGTGCCGGTGAACAACCTGAAAGGCTTGCCGGATGACTTCAAGCCTGTCTTGCCTGTGGAGCAGGCTGCGGAGGGCTGGGTGAACAGCGCCATCGAAAACAATCCCGCGTTGATCGCCAAGAAATTCCAGGTCGAGTCCTCCGAAGCCAATATTGAAACCGCCCGTTCCGGATACTGGCCGTCGCTTTACTTCAACGGCGGCTATGGGGACAACAACACATCCAGCGATCGCACCTTCGGTGGCGTGACCACGGCCAATGAAAACGGGAGCCGAGGTCCGAACATCGGCTTGACGCTATCCGTGCCGATTTTTTCCGGTGGTGCAACACAATCGAGAGTGCGCCAGGCCATCGCGCAACGCGATGTCGCGCAGGACGAGCTTGAGCAGCAGAAGCGCGCGCTGGTCCGCAATACGCGCAACGCCTACCAGACGCTCGTTGCCGGCATCAGCGAAGTGGAAGCGCGTCGCCTTGCGGTGTTCTCGGCACGCAGCGCTTACGACGCATCGCAGGTAGGGCTGGAAGTCGGTACGCGCACCGTGCTCGACGTGCTCAACAACCAGCAGACGCTGTTCAATGCGGAGCGTGAGTACGCGTTGGCACGTTACAACTTCCTGCAGAACCGGCTGTTGCTGGAACAGGCGGCGGGCACGCTGGATGTGGCGGATGTGCAGGACGTGAATCGGCTGTTGACGGTGACGCCGGAGACGCGGTTGAGGTCAACGCCCTAACTTGCATCGCTTCGGTATTTCGTAGGAGCGGAAGGAAGTCACCTTGTGGGACGAAAAGCCTTGCTTCACGCCGGCAGATCCGGTGCGATCAACGCCATTGTCCGCGACAACGCGCCATGGCCTTGTTCCACCAGCGCGCGACCGGCGGCGGTCATGGATTCGCGTAGTGACGCATCGTCCAACAAGGTTTCCAGTGCCGCGACAACGCCATCGGCATCCTGGACAATGCGCAATGCGCCGGCGGCGTCGAGTTTCGCGGCGATCTCGCTGAAGTTGTGCAGGTGCGGGCCGGTGACGATCGCGGTTCCGGCCGCGGCCGGCTCCAGCAGGTTGTGCCCGCCGATGGCCTGCAGGCTGCCGCCAACGAAGGCCACGTCGGCGCAGGCGTAAAAATTGTACAGCTCGCCCAGCGTATCGATCACGAAGACAGCGTCACTGGCGTCGGGCCAGCGGGTCAGCCGCCGTGTCGCCACGTGCCATCCGGCCTCGATCGCGGTTTGCGCGACGGCGCGAAAGCGTTCGGGATGGCGTGGTGCCCACAGCAGCAGCGCATCGGGCCATCGTTGCCGAAGACGCTGGTGCATCGCCACCACGTCGTCCTCCTCGCCATCGTGCGTGCTCGCGGCGATCCAGACCCGGCGCGACGCGCCGGCATTGACGCGGAACGTGGCGACGAAATCGGCGATGCCGTCCGCCGCCGCCACGTCGTACTTGAGATTCCCCGTTTCCACGATGTGTTCCGCAGCCGCACCGAGCCTGCCGAAACGTTCGCCATCGGCGGCCGATTGCACGCAGATTCGACGCAGGGTCCGCAGCGCACGTTTCATCAGCGGCGCCAGTACTCGGTAGCCGCGCAGCGATCGTTCCGACAATCGCGCATTGATGATGTACGCGGGAATGCCATGGTCGCGGCAGCCGAACAACAGGTTGGGCCACAATTCTGTTTCCAGGATCAACGCGATTTTCGGCTGGAAATGCTCGAGAAAACGCGTGACGGCGCCCGGCAGATCGTAAGGCAGGTAGACATGCTCGACCGTGTCGCCCCACAGGCTGCGCACGCGGCCGGAGCCGGTGGGCGTGATGGTGGTGATGACCATCCGCAGGTCCGGGCGCTGGCGGCGCAGCGCGTCGATCAGCGGCGCGGCAGCGCTGACCTCGCCAACGGACACCGCATGCACCCATACCGGTGCGGACAAAGGCGCGGTTGCGTACGAGCCGTAGCGCTCGTTCCAGCGCTGGAAGTAGTCGCGTTGGCGGAACCCGCGCCAGATGAGGTGATACACGGTGATCGGCACGAGCACATACAGCGCGGCCGAATACAGGCCGCGCAGGATGCGCTCGACGGGATCGCGTTTCATCGCGACAGCATAGCGAAGCCGCGTCACGGGTAAACCGAAGTGAGGTGGCCTGCCACTAGAATTACGGCATGGCATCCGTCACCCAACTTCCCGCACCGCCGCGTTGGCCAGGTCACTGGCCGATGTGGCTGTCGCTGGGCGTGATGTGGATCGGCGCACGGCTGCCCTGGTGGTTGCAACGCGGGCTGGGGCGCGTGATCGGCGCGTTGGCGTTCCGACTGGCGCCGGGTCGACGCAATGCCGCACGCATCAATCTCGCACTGTGCTTTCCGGAGTTATCCGAAGCGCATCGCGCGCAACTGCTGCGCGCGAGTTTCGCCGATCTCGGCATTGGCCTGTTCGAGTTCCTGCGCGCGTGGTGGGGCTCAGTCGCGCCGATGCGCCGCAACGTGCGGATTGAAGGGCTGGAGCACCTGCGCGCCTTGCAGGTGCAAGGACGCGGCGTGTTGCTGGTGTCCGGGCACTTCATGACGCTGGAACTGTGCGGGCGGCTTCTGTGCGATCACGTGCCGCTGGCCGGGATGTACAGGCGCCATCGCAATCCTGTGTTTGAGTGGGCGGTGATGCGCGGACGCCTGCAGTACGCCGTGGCGATGTTCGACAACAGCGAAATTCGCGGCGCGGTGCGGCACCTCAAGCGCGGCGGCGTGCTGTGGTACGCGCCCGATCAGGACATGCGCGGCAAGGACACGGTGTTCGCGCCGTTCTTCGGCATTCCCGCATCGACGATCACCGCATCGCATCAACTCGCAAGATTGACCGGATGCGCCGTCGTGCCGTTCTTCCATCGCCGCGAGGGCGATCGGTATGTGCTGCGCATCGCCGAACCGCTGCAAGGATTCCCTTCCGATGACGCGACAGGCGACAGCGGGCAGGTCAATGCGGCGATCGAGGCGATGGTGCGGGAAGCGCCTTCGCAGTATTTGTGGATCCACCGGCGGTTCAAGCGACAGCCGGAGGGCGTGCAATCACCGTATGTGTAGGAGCGCTTCTCAGGCGCGACGGGCAACCGGTAGAGCATCGCGCCTGAGAGGCGCTCCTACAGATCATCGGTACGCCGCAGCGCCTCGTGCACTTTTGCGTATTTCAGGAAGGCATAGAACGACTGCGTCCGGGCCGCGAAAAAACCGGCCCAACCGTTGAGGAAGTAACGCTTGCCGATGTAGAGCTTGGCAAAAGCGATCCACGGGTACAGCAGCAGGCGCAATCCGAGCAGCGCCGGACCCTTGGCGCGTTTGTGTTCGACCAGGCCGCTGGAATAACGATTGATCTTATCGACGCGATCGGCCAGCCGCGGTTCGCCGTAATGACGGAACGGCGCATCCAGGTCGATAACCGTGCCAGTCACTTCCGGCGCCGCATGCACCGGTACGGCGTTCATTGCGCCACGTGAACGTCGGAACAGGCGTAGCTGCCAGTTGGGACGCGTCGCCGGATGCGGCCAGCGCCAGAACAGCCATTCCTGTCGCGGCAGACGATAGCCGTCGGCGCGTGGTGCGGTCAGTTCGCGTTCGATGCGCTCGCAGCCTGTGGGCGTGAGGTGCTCGTCCGCGTCGAGCAACAACACCCAGTCGTGCGTGGCCTGGTCGATCGCGGACTGTTTCTGCGGCCCGTAACCCTTGAACGGTTCGATGAGCACGGTTGCGCCGTGGCGCTGCGCGATGACGCGCGTGTCGTCGGAGGAGTTGGAGTCGAGCACGATCAACTCATCGCAGAACTTGAGGCTGGCGAGACACTCATCCAGCGTCGCGGCGTTGTCGAAGGTCGTCACCACCGCCGACAACGGTGCGCGTGCAGGCGCAGCCGTCGGCACGCCGCTCATCGTGGTTCGTGCGCCAGCAGGCTGCCGGCATACAGCGCGGCCAGCAGCAGGGTCAGACCGCCCCAGAACGTCGAATAGAACGCGAGGTGCGTATTGAGCGGGAATACGGTCACCGCCAGCGCCAGCATCGCCGGGCGTGCTTGTTCGCGTGCTTCGACCGAGGCGTAACGCCATGCGCGGAATGCGAGCGCCGCGCCGGCCAGCCACAGCATGAGGCCGACCACTCCCGTTTCGCTGAGGATTTCCAGCACGATCTGGTGCGCGTGCAGCGCCGGGCCCTGCCCCCATGCTCCGCCTGCGCCATGCTTGGGATCGCATTCTGGAAAGGCTTCGCGGAAGCCGCGCGCGCCGACCCCATTCACCGGATGCTCGCGCACCATGCACAGCGCCGCGCTCCAGATCTGCGTGCGACCCGACAATGCCTGGTCGATGCCGCTTTCGTTGCCTTCCAGCACAGCGGCGGTGCGTTCGATGCGATCCAACATCGGGGGATACGCCAGCGTGATCACGGCCAGTGCAACCGCGCCGAATGCGAACACGCCAAACAACCGCTTCCTCCCGAGCAAGGTCCACCCCGACAACAACAACACGATCGCGAACGTGATCCACGACGCGCGCGCGCCGGCGAGCAGGATCGCGATGCCCATCGTGGCCGCGGCCACGCACCAACCAAGCGCACCGAAACGCCGTCCCGCCGCGTACAACGCGAACGGCGACAGGCTGGCGAGCACGAGGCCAAGCTTCAGATTGCAGGGACCGAGGAAACCGCTGAGCCGGTCCACCGCGGCGGTATCGCTCGCCGGACACATTGGCTTGCCACTGATCGCCTGCTTGATCGCATCGAGTCCCCAGAACAGCGGACTGGTGCCGAACAGCGCCTGCAGCAATGCATCCAATGTCCAGATGCCGACGATGATGCCGAGGCCGCCGAAGGTGATGCGACGACCGCGCTCGCTGGCGACGGCCGAAGCGACCAGCCACAGGAATGGCAGGTAACGGAGGTCGACCAGCGACTCGCGCAATGCGCGACCCTGGTCGAGCGCATCCAGCGATGAAATGAGCTCCGGCAACCAGTACGCGAAGAACAGTACGCTGGTCAGCGCCCACGCCGGCCCGCTGAGCAATGCGGTGCTGCCGCGAAAACGCGCAGCAACGAGCTTGATGATGGCCGCCAGCGCGCCGAGCACCATGACGCCCTCGGCATAACCGGGCGCGGGCCACAACGCGACGAAGGCGAGGATCCAGGCCGGCGCCCAACGCCAGCCGGCAGTATCAGGGGGAAGCGAGTTCGTCATAGACCGCGAGCGTTGCGTCCTGCATGGCGTGCAAGGTGTAGGGCATGGTAGCCGGTGGCGATGGCGGTTGCGTCAGGAATGCCTTCGCCGTAACGACCAGCGCATCTGCATCGAACGGTGGCACGGCGCCTTGTGGCTGCAATTCGTGCAGCAACTCGCCGACGCCGCCATGCGCCCAGCCCAGCACCGGGCGGCCGACCGATAATGCTTCGATCACTGTGCGGCCGAAGGCTTCGGGCTTGCGCGAAAGTTGCAGGACGAGATCGCATGCGGCATAGGCTTCAGCGATGTGTGCGATGGGCGGCGTGATCGCGAGCGCGTCGGATACGCCCAGCGACACGGCGTGATGTTCGAGTTCCGCGACGTAGCGTTCGCGTCCGGATTCGCGCGTGCCCGGCATCCACAGGCGCGCATCGATTCCATCGCGGCGCAAGGCGGCGAGCAGGGCCAATGCATCGGCATGACCCTTGAGGCGCGTTCCGCGGCCCGGCAGCAACAGCAACGGTCCGTTACCCGCGAGCTCAGGATGTTCGGAGGCCAAGCGCGCACGCACGCCGTTGTCGAGAGAGGCGGCACGTAGAAATCTCGAAGGATCGATGCCGCGTGGAATCACGCGCAACTTGCCGGGATCGATCTGCGGGTAATGGTGCAGGACGTAATCCCGCACCGTTGCCGACACGCAGATCACGCGGTCGCCGCGGGTCATGATCGCGCTGTAGCGCGATGGCGAATTCAGGCCGTGCATGGTGGTGACGAAGGCCGGCCGTTTGTTTTTTTCGATGCCGCGCAGCGCAAACCAGCCGAGCCACGCTGGCAATCGCGAACGCGCATGGACGATGTCGACATTTTCCCGCACGAACATTGTTCGCAATGCACCGACATGCCGCAGCGTCCACGGCGACTTGCGGCCGATGTCGAACGTGATGTGTTCACCGCCGATCTTCTCGAGCGCCGGCAGCAGCCGTCCGCCGGCCGAGACGACAATGGCCCGATGCCCGGCGCGCACCAGCGCCTCGGCGATTTCCAGTGTGGAGCGTTCGACGCCGCCCGATGCCAGTGCGGGCAGCAGTTGCACGACAGTAAGGCGGCGCACGGGCAGCGGTCCGCGCGTCAGCGGCTCAATCGACCAGCACGAAATGCGCACCGCAGTAAGGACATTGCGACTCACCGCCATCGTCCTCGACCGGGAGGTACACACGCGGATGCGAATTCCACAAGGCCATCGACGGCAGCGGACAGCTCAGCGGCAGGTCGGCGCGACGCACGTCATAGCGTGTCTGCGCATTGGCGGGGGACGAGGCGGTGACGGGATCGGACATGGACGTGGGCCGGTTGCAGCAGTGTGGGTAGTTTAGCGCCCGTCAGACCGCTTCCATTTCGTCCATTTGCAGTCGTCCGCACCGCACGTGCGTTGAACAGGAGCTCGCGGGTGAAGCCGCTCCTACAAGGGCAGGTCGAACAGGAGGATATCGGCGCTGTCGATGCCCTTGAGTTCGAGCGCATGCGATTCGTCAGCGAAGCCGATCGCATCGCCTGCTTCGAGTTCACGGCCATCGACTTCGACGCGGCCTTGCGCGACATGCAGCCAGTAACGCCGTGCAGGATCAAGCTGCGCCGTCACCGATTCGCCCGGGTCGAGCAGCACACCGCGCAGCGATGCGTCCTGGCGAATGGCGATGCTGCCGTCGCTGCCGTCTGGCGAGGCCAGCTTGGCCCAGCGGCTGCGGCGCTGCTCGGGATCAAAGGTCCGTTGCTCATAGGCAGGCGGCGCGTTGACGCGATCGGGCTGGATCCAGATCTGCAGGAAATGCACGGGCTCGGTGGTCGAGGCGTTGAACTCGCTGTGCTCGATGCCGTGCCCGGCGCTCATCCATTGCAGCTCGCCGGGTTTGAGTACCCCGCCGCCGCCCGCGTCATCCTTGTGCGCGAGCGCACCTGCCAGCACGTAGCTCAGGATTTCCATGTTGGCGTGCCGGTGCGGCGGGAATCCAGCGCCGGGCGCGACGCGGTCCTCGTTGATCACGCGCAACGCGCCAAAGCCCATCCATGCAGGATCGTGGTAATGGCCGAAGGAAAACGTGTGGCGGCTCTGCAGCCATCCGGCGTCGACAGGGCCGCGATCGGCGGCGGGGCGGAATACCTGCATTGAAAGAGGTGCCTGTTTTCCGGAGGCGGGCGATGAAAGCAGATCATCATTCCGGCGAGAGCCGAAATGACGAGCGTCCTTTGTCTGACCGTCCTTATTTCTTCGGTTCGTTCTTCCTGGTCTCAGCCTTCGGCACCATCGCCTCGGTGGTGATCCGCAGCGTGACTTCATCGCTGACGTTCGGCGCGTACATGCCCACGCCGAAATCACTGCGCTTGAGCGTGGTGGTGGCATCGAAGCCGATCGTGGCCTGCTTGGACATCGGATGCGCGGCGGCCTTGTTGAGGCGCACGTCGAGCACCACCGGACGGGTCTTGTCCTTGATGGTCAGGTTGCCGGTGACTTTGAGCTTGCCTTTGCCTGCCGCTTCCACTTTGGTGCTCTTGAAAGTGACGTTGGGGTACTTGGCCGCCTCGAAGAAATCCGCGCTACGCAGGTGTTGATCAAACTTCGGCACGAACGAGTTCAGGCCGGCCAGCGGCAGCGTGACCTGCACGCTGGAGGCGCCGACATTGGCGGTGTCGTACACGATCTTGCCGTCGGCCTGGCCGAAATTGGCGACAGGGTTGGAGAAGCCGAAGTGATTCCAGCTGGCGAGTACCAGCGTGTGGTTGGGGTCGAGGGTGTAGATAACTGGCGCCGCGATCGCGGACAGGCTGGCGAGTGCGAAGGCGGTGGCGAGGATGAGACGTTTCATGGTGAGCTCCAATGCGCGTGATGACGATGACGGCAATTTCAGGAAATCTTTAATTTCGTCATGCCCGCGAAGGCGAGGATCCAGCGACCTTCGCCGTTAAAAAAGTCGCTCGGTTCCCGCCTTCGCGGAAATGACGGTCAAAAAATAAAACCAAGAGGACATTCATTCGATCCGGCACGCCTCGTCGAACGACAAACGGGGCGAGCGCGGGAAAATGCTGCTGCGGTCGCCGTGCCCGAGATTGATCAGGAAATTCGATTTGATCTTCGTGCCGGCGAAGAACGCAGCATCAACCTTGGCATTGTCGAACCCCGACATCGGCCCGCAGTCCAGTCCCAGCGCGCGCGCTGCCAGGATCAGGTACGCGCCCTGCAGGCTGCCGTTGCGCAACGCGATGGTTTCCAGTGCGTCCTGGGGTTTGGTGTCGAACCAGGATTTGGATTCGGTATGCGGAAACAGCACCGGCGACTTTTCGTAGAACGCCATGTCGTAGGCGACGATCACCACCATCGGCGCGGCCATCGTCTTCTTGTAGTTGCCTTCGTCCAGCGCTGGCCCGAGTTTGGCCTTGGCTTGCCCGGAGCGCACGAACACGAAACGCGCGGGGCAGGTGTTGGCGGTGGTCGGTCCAAATTTCACGATGTCGTACAAACGATGCAGCAGGTCGTCGTCGACATCACCGGAAAACGCGTTATATGTGCGCGCCTGCAGGAACAATGTATCCAATGCGTCGGCGGTCAATGTCGTGCTCATTTGCAACCTTGTGCTCGTGGCGTCCGCGCGGCCGCGGCATGAGAGGCGCAGTGTAGAGTGACCGGCGTTAAGCCCGTGCCCACATCAACGCAACGCAGGGTCGCACCCGTGGAACAGCTGCCGCCATGACGCATTCCGAAGACATCTGGACGCTCAGCGACGGTCATGCCGGCAATCTGCGCCAAGCGGTCGCGCTGGCAGATGCGCTGGCATCGCCGCCGGTGCGCAACATCGTGCTCGAACCACGCGCGCCTTGGCGCTGGACCGCGCCGCGCGTCTGGCCCGGGGCCAAGCATGCCTTCGGGCGCGAATTTGCCAACGCATTGCATGTCGCCCCGCGCATCGCCATCGGTTGCGGCCGACAGGCGGCGCTGGCGACGCGCGTACTGCGTGCGCATGGCAGCAAGGCGGTGCAGATCCTCGATCCGCGCATCGATCCTGCGCACTGGGACGTGGTGATCGCGCCGCAGCACGATGCGGTGCAAGGCGCCAACGTAGTCAGCTTGTCAGGCAGCCTGCACCCGGTGGATGACCCATGGCTCAGGCATGCGCGCGAGCAGTTCGTGGCGCTGTCGTATCTGCCACGGCCACGCATCGCGGTGCTGCTGGGTGGCTCGAGCCGGCATGCGCACTTTGATCGCGCTGCACTCGACAGCCTGGCAAACGCACTGGATGCGGTGCTTGCCCGCGAAAGCGGCAGCCTGCTGCTCAGTGGATCACGACGCACACCGCAGGACGTGCGGGCTGCACTGCGCGCGCGCGATATCGCCGCGCCGCATGTGCGCTGGCTGGACGTGGCCGATGGCGACAATCCTTACGCCGGCATGCTGGCCTGGGCCGACCGCATTGTCTGCACGCCGGATTCGGTGAACATGATTTCGGAAGCGTGCGCGACGTACGCGCCGGTGTTCGTGTTCGATCCCGCCCGTGCGCATGGGCGGCCGCGGATCTTCCTCGACAGTCTGCTCGCGCGAGGCCGCATTCGCGCGATGGATGATGCGCTTGCGCCGTTCGATGTCGAACCGTTGCGCGAGACGGCGCGCGTGGCGAATGAGGTGCGGGAGCGGCTGGGCCTGTCAACTTGATCGTAGGATGGGCCTTGGCTCCCCGCTCTTCGTTCCGATGACCACGATGGTGGGCCAGGGCCCACCCTACGATGCGAAGTCGAGTCCGTATTGCTTTGCGGCGGCGCGGATCGCATTGCGCGCGGCAACAACCGTATCGGTTTCTGGCGCAAGACGCGGACGGCGATCGAGGGAGCAGGAGAGGCCTTCGTCGAGCAACGCCGCATGCGCTGTGCGAAGTTTTGCAGCGAACGCGCTGTCAAGACTGCCGCAACCCTGCGCTGCATCCAGAAGTCCGCTGGTATCGCGCGGCGCATGCAATGCCGGACTTGCCGCAGCATCGCGCAGCACCAGGAACTGCAGCAGGAACTCCAGGTCGACCAGCCCGCCTTCGCCCTGCTTCAGGTCGAAGCGCAGCGCGTCGGTGCGGTCGAGTTCGGCGCGCATCTTTCGCCGCATCGCCACGACTTCATCGCGCAATGCCGTTGCATCGCGCATGCGCATCAAGGTGTCGTCGCGCACCGCGTCGAACGCCGCGCATAATCCGGTATCGCCGGCGACACAGCGTGCGCGGATCAGGGCCTGATGTTCCCAGGTCCATGCACGTTCGCGCTGGTAGTCGGCGTAGCTGTCGAGCGTGGACACCAGCAGGCCCTTGGCGCCGTCGGGACGCAGGCGGACATCGACTTCGTAAAGTTTTCCAGCGCCCGTCGGCGCGCCGAGCAACGCGACCAGCTTCTGTGCAAGGCGCGCGAAATAACGCGAGGCGTCGAGCGGGCGGGCGCCATCGGATTGCGCGGACGGTTCCGTGTCGTACAAAAACACAAGGTCGAGATCGGAGCCGAAGCCCAGCTCTTCCCCGCCCAGGCTGCCATAAGCCAGCACCGCGAAACGCGCGCCAGGCACGATGCCATGCGCACGTTCGATGTCGCCTTGCGCGATTCGCAACACGATCACGATTACCGCATCTGCCAGCCAGGCCAATTGCCGCGTGCTGTCGCGCGCGGACTGGCGGCCGTCGAGCACGGCCAGCGCAATGCGAAAGCTCAGCGCAAGCCGCGTTTCGTTGAGCGCCTGCAGTGCGGTTTCGGTGTCCCCGCTTGCCGTGGCCACGGCGACTTCGCATTCGGCCAGCAACTGCGCACGTTCCGGTAACACCCCGGACGCGCGCGCGTCCAGCAATTCATCCAGTAGTAATGGATACGCCGCCAGCCGTTCGGCCAGCAAGGCGCTTCGCGACAACGCATGCACCAGTCGCGACAGCGCCGACGGCTGCTCGTCGAGTAGCGCGAGATAACTGCTGCGGCGCAGTATGTTCTGCAGCAGCGACAGCGCGCGGCGCAATGCGGCGTCGGGTTGCGAAGCCTGCGCGGCGGCAGCGAGCAGTGCCGGCAGCACACGGTCGAGACGCACGCGCGCGGCATCGGCGAGATCACGCACCGCGGGCGCGCGGGCGAAGTCGCGCAGGGCTGCGTCCAGCTCGCTGACATCGATAAACCCTGCATCGCTGAGCGCCGCGCTGTCACCCGCAGCAGGCAAGGCGCGCCAGTAGGTGTCGAGCGTCGCGGGTTGGGCCGTGCGTTCGCGTGGGGCCAGCAGTTCGGCAAATTCCGCCGCGACGCGTGCGCGATGCGCGTCGAGTTCGGCAAGCAGTGCAGTCCAGTCGTCGTAACCGAGCGCCGCTGCGATGCGCAGGCGATCGGTGGCGTCCTCCGGCAATGCGTGCGTCTGCGCATCGCGCAACATCTGCAGGCTGTTCTCCAGGCGCCGCAGGAAGCGGTACGCCGCGATCAACGCATCGGCGGTATCGCCTGCGATCTGTCGCGCATCGACCAGTGCGCGGATCGCGGGCACGAGTTGCCTGTGCTGCAACGCAGGTTCGCGGCCGCCGCGGATCAGCTGCAGCGCCTGCGCCAGGAATTCGATCTCGCGAATACCGCCCGGGCCGCGCTTGATATCGTCGGCGAGATCCTTGCGCGCGACCTCCGCGGTAATCAGCGCCTTCATCTCGCGCAGACCCTGCAAGGCGCCGTAATCGAGGTAGCGGCGATAGACGAACGGCCGCAGCGTGCGCAGGAAACGCTCGCCAGCCTCGGCATCGCCGGCAGCGGGGCGCGCTTTCTGCCAAGCGTAGCGTTCCCAGTCGCGGCCTTCGCGCTGAAAGTAGTTCTCCAGTCCCGCAAACGACAGTGCGATGCGCCCGGCATTGCCAAACGGCCGCAGCCGCAGGTCGACGCGATGGCTGAAGCCGTCGGCGGTGACTTCATCCAGCAGCTTCGCCAGTTGCTGCCCCAGCCGCGCGAAATAGTCCTCGGCGGCGAGCGGGCGGGCGCCATCGCTGATGCCGTCGTGCGAGTAGGCGTAGACGAGATCGATGTCGGAGGAAAAATTCAGTTCGCCGCCGCCGAGTTTGCCGAGACCGAAAACGACCAGCCGGACTTCCTCACCAGGCTCACCTTGAGCCTGCCCATGCGCGGGACTGCGGATCACGCCATGACGCTGCACGAATTCTCCTTCCAGCGCGGCGAGTGCGACTTGCAGGCAGGTTTCGGCCAGACGCGTGCTGCCGGCGAGCGTGGCATCGACATCGTCGTAACCGAGGGCATCGCGCCAGATCAGGCGAGTGGATTCGGCGGTGCGGTAACGGCGCAGGAGCGCCGGCCAATCGATGCGGTTGTCGGCATTGAGTGTCGGAGTGGGAGCAGGTGATGCACCCTCATCGGCCGCGAGGCTCGCAAGCAGGTCGGGTTGTCTTGCCAGCGTGGCGATGGCGAAGTCGCTGGCGACGGCCACCTTGCGGCAGTGCTGCGTCAGTGCGTCCGCCCAGACCATGGTGGGTACGGCGGCCCGAAGTTGAACGAGAGCGCGAGTCGCGAGGATGTCGAGAAGCGTCGCGGGGTCAGTCATGGGGTCATTGTGTCATCGCCGGATGCGGGGCTCCCGCATCAGGACAATCGAGCAGGTTCGCTCTCGCAAAGCAGGCATTACTTCCGCGCCGACCGCATGCTGGAATACTGGGCCTGGGTAGCAACCACTCGTCACACCACAACCCCCGCCCGTTCCTCCTGCTGCTGCAACCGCCACATCTGCGCGTAGTGCCCACCCATCGCCTGCAGCTGCGCATGGCTGCCTCGTTCGACGATGCGGCCGTTGTCCATCACCAGGATTTCGTCGGCGTCCATCACCGTCGACAAGCGATGCGCGATGACCAGCGTCGTGCGGCCGACGGCGATGCGGTCGAGTTCGGCCTGGATCGAGCGTTCGGATTTGGAATCCAGCGCGGAGGTGGCCTCATCGAAGATCAGGATCGCCGGATTTTTCAGCAACGCGCGCGCGATCGCCACGCGTTGTTTCTCGCCGCCGCTGAGTTTCAGCCCGCGCTCGCCGACTTCAGTGTCGTACCCGTCAGGCAATGACGCGATGAGGTCATGGATGTGTGCCGCGCGCGCCGCCTGTTCCACATCCTCGCGCGTGGCTCCCGGACGGCCGTACAGGATGTTGTAGTAGATGCTGTCGTTGAACAGCACCGTGTCCTGCGGAACGATGGCAATCGCGCCGCGCACCGAGGCCTGCGTGTAGTCGCGGATGTCGCGGGTCATGCCATCGACATCGCGGATGCTGATGCGTCCGCCGTCCACGTCGTAGAACCGGTACAGCAGCCGTGCGAGCGTGGATTTGCCCGATCCGGAATGACCGACCACGGCCAGCGTTCCGCCCGGTTCGATGGCGAAGCTCACGTCCTGTAGGATCGGTCGGCGCGGGTCGTAGGCGAACTGCACATGCTCGAAGGCGATGCGCGGCTGCGCGGCCTGCAACGGCATCGCGGTGTCGCGATCCTGCACGTCCTGGCGCTGGTCGAGCAGGCCGAACAGGCGCTCGAGGTTGGTGAACGCCTGTTTCACTTCGCGATACATCATGCCGAGCATGTTCAGCGGCGCCGACAGCTGCAACAGAAAGGCGTTGACCAGCACCAGGTCGCCGATGCTCATGCTGCCGTCGACGACGCCGGCCGCGGCGCGCCACATCATCGCGGTGACGCCGATGGCGACGATGGAGGTCTGTCCCAGATTCAATACGGCCAGCGTCTTGCGGCTCATCACCTGCGCGTTTTCGAGGCGCACGAGGTTCTCGTCGTAGCGCCGCGCCTCGTGCTCCTCGTTGCCGAAGTACTTGACCGTCTCGTAGTTGAGCAGCGAATCGACGGCGCGCTCGTTGGCGTGCGTGTCGGCCTCCACCGAGGCGCGGTAGAAGCGCGTGCGCCACTCGGTGATCGACACGGTGAAGGCGATGTACGCGACCAGCGTCACCAGCGTGATGCCGACGAAACCCCAGTCGTAATTCCAGGCGAGATATGCCGTGACCAGCGTGATTTCCAGCAGCGTGGGCACGATGGTGTAGAGCGTCCAGTCGAGCAGATCGGAGATCGCGGTGCCGCCGCGTTCCACGTCGCGCGCGACGCCCCCCGTGCGCCGCGCGAGGTGGAACTTCAATGACAACGCATGCAGATGGCGGAACACCTGCAAGGTCACGCGCCGCGACACCCGCGCCATCACCCGCGCGAACACGACCTGGCGCAATTCGGTGAACAGCGTCACCGACAAGCGCGAGGCGCCGTAGGCGATGAGCAATGCAACCGGCAACACCAACAGCGTTGGAGCGACATCCAGCCCATCGACCAGGTGCTTGAGCACCATCGGCACGGTGAGATTGGCGAGCTTGCCGGCGACGACCAGCGCCAGTGCCAATGCGATGCGGCCGGTGAAGGGCTTGAGGAACGGCAGCAGGTCGGTGATCACCTGCCATTCGCTACGCGCATCCAGGGGCCGTGCGATGGGCGTCGCGCCCAACATGGCGGTAGAGTTGTCCGCGGTGGGGGGCGGCAGGGGCGGGGTCGCTTGCGGAGTCATGGCGCCAAGATGGTGCCGCATTCCGGGCATTCAAATCAGGCCAGCGGCACGAAGCATTCTGTGGAAGGGGCTGGACAGAAGCTGCGGTCTGCAGCGGATCACGCCACTCGCGCACCCGGCTACGCAAAAAAACGCCCCGCAATGCGGGGCGCTGTCGGACGTCATGACACGGGAGGCTGGATCAACCCCCGTCCCTTACATGCCGTCTTTCATCATCATGTCGTGGCCGGCCTGCATTTCGGCGGCCGTCATGCTGCTGTTGCCGTCGGCGTCCATCTTCTTGAACATGGCGCTGGCTCCTGCGACGTGCTCGTCGCTGGACACCATGCCGTCGCCGTTCTTGTCCATCATCTTGATCATGCTGGCGGCCGGCATGTCGTCGCCCATGGCTCTCATGCCGGCTTCCATCTCGGCCATGCTGACCATGCCGTTGCTGTCGGCATCGGTGCTGGTGAACATCGAACTGGCGCCCATGTTGTGCTCTTCCATCGACACCATGCCGTCGTTGTTCTTGTCCATCATCGCCATCTTGCTGTGGCCACCGGTCGCCGCGGGCATGGCCGGTTCCGGCATGGGCGCGGGCGTCATCGCGTCAGTTGTGTCGGTGGCCATGGGGGCGGTATCGGTGGTCGCGGCGGGTTGCTCGCGATTGCAGCCGGTCAAGGCGCCTGCGACCGCGAGTGTCATTGCAGCGATGAACATGCGATCAGTCGTCTTGGCTTTCATGCGATTTACTCCTAGTGATGGAACTGATTCAACCTCAAGTCTGCGCTCAAGGTGGTTATCTCATTGTCAACGTGGTTACTGCGTCAAAACAGACTCGCCTTGCGCTCGCGCAAGGCAATGTCATGACCGACTACCGGAAAGCCACGCCCCTCAAGGGTCCGCGCCCTCGATCCCACCAACGATCAGACCATCGGCGGATCGGTTTCGCGGTCCCAGTGACGATGCCGGGCCAGGGCGGCGATGAAGGCCTTCGCGCCGCTCTGGACACTCTTGGATGTGCCGTCGGCAAGTACGATGCCCGGATCCTCCTTGCCATTGGCCATGATCTTGAAGGCGCCTGCGCCATCGAGCAGTCCGCTGGATTCGCCCAGCGCCAGTATGGTCTTGGCGTGACGATATTGATCCTTGATGAATTCACCTGTTTGACCGGACTTCTGCAGCATTTCAACGCCCTTCGCGCCCGCGGGCAGTACCAGCGCATCGAAGACCACGCCTGGCTCGGCTTCCATCGACGCTTCGGCATCGATCGTGTTGCCTTCGGCCGTCGTGAATGGCCCGACGCGGGGACCGACAAAGCGCGGCACCGCGCCCGCTGCCTGCAAGGCGGCACGCACGGCCATCAACGATTCGCCTTCGACACCATCGGCGACCAGCATCGCGACCTTCCGGGTACGCACCCCGCCGTTGCCCGGCCGCGCCAGCATGGACAACGCCGGCGAAGTCGTCACTTCCGGTTTGGGCGTGCGCGCCAAAGCACGCGGCATCGCTTCGGGCACTGCCATGCCCAATCCATCGGCGACCCCGGTGACCAGTTTCTCTGACACGTTGGCAATCATCGACAGCGTCCGCTCGCGAATTGCCGGCACCGTGACCTTGCTCAATTCGAAACGAAACGCCGCGATGATGTGTGCCTGCTCCGCCGCCGTCTGGCTGTTGAAGAACAGCGTGGCCTGGTTGAAATGCTCGGCGAATTTCTCCGGCTTGCCGCGCAGTTCTTCCTGCTGGACCGGCTCCGGAAATGACACGAAACCCGCGCGGCCGGCTTGGAACGGGCATCCGCCGCCCAGGCTGTTGGGCTCATAGGCCACACGCCCCCGATTAATCGCCTGACGATGCATGCCGTCGCGCTGGTTGTTGAACACGGGTGCGATCGGTGCGTTGATCGGGATCTCGTGGAAATTGGGGCCGCCCAGTCGCGACAGCTGCGTATCGAAATAGGAATGGATTCGCCCGGCCAGCAGCGGATCGTTGGTGAAGTCGATACCCGGAATCACGTTCTGCGTACCAAACGCGACCTGTTCGGTTTCGGCGAAGAAATTATCCGGATTGCGATTGAGCACCATGCGCCCGATCGGCATGACCGGCACCAGTTCCTCCGGCACGATCTTGGTCGCATCGAGCACGTCGAAGCTGAATTTCTCGGCGTCCTTTTCGTTGAAAAGCTGCACGCCCAATTCCCACTCGGGAAATTCGCCGGCCTCGATCGCCTCCCACAGGTCGCGCCGGTGGAAGTCCGGATCGCAACCGGAAATCTTCACCGCCTCGTCCCACGTCAGTTGGTGCGTACCGAGCACCGGCGTCCAATGGAACTTGCACATCACCGACTCCCCCGCTTCGTTCACGAAACGGAACGTGTGCACGCCAAAGCCCTGCATCATGCGCAAGCTGCGGGGAATACCGCGATCCGACATCGCCCACATCAGCATGTGTGTGGATTCGGGCATCAGCGACACGAAATCCCAGAACGTGTCGTGCGCGCTACCGGCCTGCGGCATGCCGTTGTGGGGTTCGGGCTTCAATGCATGGACGAGGTCCGGGAACTTCATCGCGTCCTGGATGAAGAACACGGGGATGTTGTTGCCGACGATGTCCCAATTACCTTCATCGGTATAGAACTTCACCGCGAACCCGCGCACATCGCGCGCGGTGTCCTTCGAGCCGCGTTCGCCGGCAACGGTGGAGAAGCGCACGAATACGGGCGTGATCTTCCCCGCCGCCTGGAAAGGCGCCGCGCGCGTGACTTTGGTCAATGGTTTGTAGCATTCGAAGAACCCATGCGCGCCGGATCCACGCGCATGCACGATGCGTTCCGGAATGCGCTCATGGTCGAAGTGGGTAATTTTTTCACGCAGGATGAAATCCTTGAGCAGAGCAGGGCCACGCAGCCCGGCCTTCAACGAATTCTGGTTGTCCGCGACCGGAACGCCGAAATTGGTGGTCAGCCGTTGCCCCGTCGCATCGACCCTGACGCGCTCCAGCGGCCCCACCGTGGGATTTGATCCTGTCGCTGCCGGCCGCCCTGTCTTGTCCGAACTGTTGTCTTCGGCCAGGGTGCTTGCGCCGACCAACGGAGAGGCCGGATCGACCACCGCGCCCTGCGGCGGTGCGACCGCATTGGCGCGGCCATGCTCGGCGCCCTTGTTGGCGTTGAATGGCATCGCGGCCGCCGTGGCATCGGTATCGACCGCCTGCCGGGTCATGGGGTCGTCGGTCGCCCGCGGCGACTTGCCGGAACCGGCGCTGCCGCTATCCTTGGCCACTTTCTTGGCAGTTTTGGGGGCAGGAGAAGCGGGACGTTTTGACGTGGCCATTGGCGACACTCGCGTTCGGGGGAACGCACACTATGCGCATCGCACGTCAAGGGAGCGTTACTGCGATGAAGCGTGTGTGCAGCGCGTCGCCGCCTCTCCTCGAAGCGCGTGAAAAATTTGCACGGTCAGCATTCCGAAACAAGTTTGCGAACAGGTTTCAGATATTACCCTTCACATGTCACGACAGCTCGTTGGCCGCGCGCATGTCGATACCCAACTCCGCCGCCAGCAAGCGCATCGCGTCTTCGTCCTGGACCAGCGTGATCCAGCCAGCCTCCATGCCATCGCCAAGCGTGCAGGTCCATAACGCATAGCCATGTTCGCGCAGCCTGTCGTGTGCGGTGGAGAGCAGCGCCGGCACGTCGGTGGCGGCAAGAAAGTCCTCGTCATCGGCGTCGTCCACGCCCCAGTCGATTTGCAGGTTCCAGCGCGCGACGAGTTGCTGGAGGCTGTCGATCAACGCAGCGGTATCGCTGGCCTCGACATGAAACCCCGACGTCCAGTCGATGATTTCGATCAGCTGCTGGATTGGCATGTTCTCTGCAAGGTCGTCTTCATCGGCCGCATCGCGATACGCTGCGAACTGTCGCAACGCCGTTTCCTCGTCACCGGGATTGACCAGTAACAACCACTGCCAGGCCAATGCCTCACTGGTCATCGCTTCGGGATCGATGTCGAGACCGTCCTCGCCGCTGTTACCGAAGTTGTCGTCAGGATCGTATTCGCGATCGGGCAATGTCATGGTGGATGCGCTCAGGATGATGCCGCCATGGTGCGCCCACGTCCGAGGCTTGGGAAGTCGTTGAACCTACACAGCATTGATGTCGTCGACACGTGTGGACACCAGTGTTTTATCCTGTCGCACCGCATCCATAGTTCCGCACGCACATGACCGACACCAACGCCCTCCCCGACCGCCTCTCGCTCAATCCGCGCAGCCCGTACCACGACGCCGCGCTGCTCGAGCGCGGCGTGGGCATCCGTTTCAAGGGCGAGGAAAAAACCAATGTCGAGGAGTACTGCATCAGCGAAGGCTGGATCCGCGTGGTCGCCGGCAAGGCGCTGGACCGGCGCGGCAATCCCATGACGTTCAAGCTGCAGGGGCCGGTGGAGCCGTATTTCCTGAATGAAAAAAGTGCAGCGGCGCCCGGCACGCGTGATGGAGAGTCAGCCGATCACACCTGACGTTCCGGTTGAGGAGTTTCACGATGGCAGCACACACCCCGCCGCACACTCGCATTTCATTCCGAGGAGAACGGCCGTGGCAAAGACATCCGATTACAACAAGAAACAGGTGCATGAATTACTGCTGCAGGCGCTGGAAACCGAGCGCGGCGGCATCAAGGTGTACGAGAACGCGATCAAGGCCGCCATCAACGACGACCTTCGCAAGGAATGGAAAGAATATCTGGATGAAACACGCCGTCACGAAGAAGTGTTGACGCGTGTGTTCCAGGAACTGGGCATGGACACCGAGGAACGTAGTCCGGGTCGTGACGTGGTTGCGCACCAGGGCGAATCGCTGGTCATGGCGATCCAGATGGCGATGAAGAATGCACCGCCGGAAGGCGCCGAACTGGTAGCCGGCGAATGCGTGGTGCTGGCCGAAACCAAGGACCACATGAACTGGGAACTGATCGGCCATGTCGCCGAGCACGGTTCGGGGCCAGAAGCGAAAGTGCTGAAGGCGGCGTACGATGCGGTGGAAGAGGATGAGGATCATCATCTCTATCACACCACCGGCTGGACGCGGGAATTGTGGATCCAGTCGCTCGGTTTTCCCGCCGTGCTGCCGCCGCCGGAAGAAGTGAAACAGGTGGAAACCGCGATCGGTGCAGCACGCGCTGAACAGGCTCGGAGTGAGATGCTCTGACGCATCTCACGCGGCGGCAGTGTCACAGCCGTCGCAACACCTGCTTGCCCCGCATGATTCGAAGACAGCGCCTTATCGGCGCTGTATTTCGTTCTGTGTTAGCAACGCTTGAATATTCGCCGCCGCTTGGGCTGGCGAAAACGGAGGCGCGCTGATGACCACGCACAAGTCTTCTTCAGAATTTTCGCTTGCTGCTTTAGATCTGGTAGCGACGGGAAGGATTCGCCACAATCAAAACCCGTGGAGCGCCGCATAATCCGACCGGAGCGTGATTGCGTTTCAACAACCGTGAGAGCTCGGTGATGGACTCCATAAAAAAAGCCCGGTACTCCGGGCTTTTTTCATTTGCATCTCAACAACTCTTGCCGGCAGGATTACATCCGGTTCGGGTTGTTAGGATTATTGGGGTTGTTGCGGTTCGCGTCGTCGCGGTGCACAACAACGTCCTTGTGCTTGCGCGGGATCAGTCCCAACAGGCCCAACAGACCCAGCAAGCCCCAATCGAAGCCGTCGTCGTCGTCACGGTCATAGTCCATATCCCGGGTGTCGGTAGCGGTCGTATCGGTCTCCGTTTGGGCCTGCTGTGCATTCGCCGAGGGCGCGGTTAACGCGATGACGCCCAACAAAAGGGATCCGCAAAGTAATTTTGTTGTGTTCATGTGTGCTCCGTTTTAAAGGCATGTCTGCGCTGGGGGGAGAGAGATATAGCCCCTTTTGTGTCGCTGGCACGTGAGCATGCATTCCATCTCTGCAAGACACATGCGGACGCAGACTGACGAGTAACATGGGGCCATGTCCACTGCACGCCTTGTCCCGCCGCCCGAACCGGTATTGACCGAGGACCAGGCGCGCGCCTACATGCACGAGCTCCTCACCACGATGGGTCAGGCGGGTGGCTCTGATCTTTTCATCGCGCACGATTTCCCCCCAAGCATGAAAGCCAATGGCCACATGCAGCCGCTGAGCGAAGGTGTCTTAACCGGCGAAATCACCGCGCAACTGTCCAACGCGATCATGAATCCGCGTCAGCGCGAGGAGTTCGCTCGCGATTTGGAAAGCAACTTCGCGATCATGGTGCCGGGCGTGTCGCGATTCCGCGTCAACGTGTTCATGCAGCAGGGTCATGCCGGCATGGTGCTGCGCACGATCGCCGCGGAGATTCCGAATTTCGCACAGCTGCGCCTGCCCGAAATCCTGCGCGAAGTGGTGATGAACAAACGCGGGCTGGTGTTACTGGTCGGGGGTACGGGCTCGGGAAAATCGACGTCGCTTGCGGCGATGATCGACTACCGCAACGCCACTTCGCCGGGCCACATTATCACCATCGAGGATCCGGTCGAGTATGCGCATCGTTCCAAGCAATCGCTGGTGACGCATCGTGAGGTTGGCGTCGATACGCATTCCTGGCATCACGCGCTTAAAAATGCACTGCGGCAGGCGCCCGACGTGATCCTGGTCGGCGAAATTCGCGATGCGGAGACGATGGAACACGCGATCGCCTTCGCTGAAACCGGGCATCTGTGCCTGTCCACGTTGCACGCCAACAGCGCCAGCCAGACGATGGAACGCATCATCAATTTTTTCCCGGAGGAGCGGCGCACGCAGCTGCTGATGGATCTGTCCGCCAATTTGCGCGCGATCGTGTCGCAGCGCCTCGTGCGCACAGAGGACGGCAAGGGACGCGTGGCGGCGATCGAGATCCTGATCAACACGCCGACCATCGCCGAGAAGATCTTCAAGGGCGAGTTCAACGACCTGAAGGGGGTGATGACCAAGTCGCGCGAACTCGGCATGCGCACCTTCGACTGGGCGCTGTTCGAGTTGTACAACGAACGCCTTATCTCCTACGACGAAGCGATACGCAATGCGGATTCGGCCAACGAGCTGCGGCTCAACATCAAACTAAAAAGCGAGCGGGGTGAACCGGAGATGGGCTCGGGCCTGTCGCTGAGCATGCATGACGAGGCCGCGGAGGTGGAAGCATTACGCCGCGTGGAGTTGCAGAAACAACAAGAGCGCAAGCGCGAACTGGAAGAAGCCGAATTGCTGAAAATGCAGGAACAAAAACGGCTGGACCCCAATCGCAATGCGTAGGGCGGGCTCAAGCCCACCGACCTTGTTATAGAAATACGATGCTGGGCAAGGGCCACCAAGAAAAAAACCCGCCGGCATGACACCGGCGGGTTTGGTTTATCGCAACGCCGGACCGATCAGTTCACGACCAGCCCGGTATGTACAACCGCCATGACGTTGGCAGTACCACGCGCCAGCGCAACCGCTTTGTCGCGCAGGGCCGCTGTGGCCACGCGGCCGGTCAGGTACACCGTCCCTTCCTCCACGCGGACGTCGATGCCGGCGGCATCGGACCCGAGGCCCGAAGCCAGCGAAGCCGTGACTTGGTTGGTGAGCGTGATGTCCGGCGTGGCCGGCACCGGCACGCGCAGGGTGGATGCGCCCGGGCCGGGGGTGTTAACAGTGACCGGCTTGGTGGTGCAGGCGGCGAGGGAAATGGCGGCGGCCAGCAAGGTGATTCCGGTAAGTGATTTCATCTTCATGTGTCTGCTCCAGAAGTGTGGATGTGATGGGGTGGATGGCGCAGGCGCGTCATCACCGCGACTAAGATCACAGCCCGGCAGTCAACCGCAGGTGATTTTGCCGGGGCTACCGAAGCGGCCGTTCAGGTAAGCTGCGGCCCGGCCTGAAACGCGACC
>JALYOU010000045.1 GCA_030856725.1 Pseudomonadota bacterium | reverse complement strand
AACGCGGCCACGCGGCGTGGCAGCACGCCGCCATCGGGCAACGCAACACGCAACTCCTCGATGAGCGCATCAAGTTCGCCAGCGCCGCGCGGCCCAGCGCCGTGCGTGCAACGCACGTCGGCGGCATGGGCGCGCGCGGCCCACCGCAGTTTGCGTATTTCGACGTCGCGGCTGGGCAAGGCGATGATGCGGTCGTACTGTTTCAGTGCGGCTGGCATGTCCGTCTCCGCCTGCAGCCGCGCCAGCGCAAGCTCGGCGCGATGGCGACGTGGATGACGGGCGCTGGCGTCGTCGTCGCGCAGCAGTTGCACGGCCTGTTCCAGCCGCAGCCGCGCTTCGGCGGACTTGCCTTGCGCGGCCAGCACTTCGCCGATCAGGCGATCGGTGTCGCCGACGATCGCATTGCGCACACCGAACTGCCCCACGCGCAGCGTCCGCGCTTCCTCCAGCGCGCGCAGGGCATCGTCGTGGTGGCCGTCGTCATGCAGAACCATCGCGTAGTTGAACAGGCCGTTGGGCAGCGCGCCGCGGCCGCCCGGCTGGCGCCAGATCGCGATCGCGCGTTGCAGGTCGCGGCGTGCGGCGGCATGGTCGCCGAGTTCCCAAGCCACGATCCCGAGCGAGTTCCACGCGCGTCCGACATCCTGGTGCTGCGGTCCCAGCCGTTCGACCACCAGCGCATGCGTGGCGCGGAATTCGCGCTCGGCGAGTTTGAGCTGGCCCTGGTCCAGCAGCACAGCGGCCAGTTGCCGGCGCACTACCAATGTCGAGGGATGCCGCGTGCCCTGCAACACGTTGGCAAGCGCGAGCGCTTCGCGGTACGTGGTTTCGGCAGCGCCGGTGTGCCCGAGTTCGCGCTGCGTGGTGCCGATGCTGCGCAGGATGTCCACCGCCAGCGAGTGGCGATCGCCGACAGTCGCGCGCAGTTGCGCGAGCGCGCTGCGGAACCCGCGCAGCGCCTGCCGCGCATCGCCCACATCGGAATGCAGCGCAGCGAGGTCGGTGAGATTTTCGACCACCCCGACCGCATCACCGGGCGCGTCGCGGCGGATCATCAGCGAGCGTTCGAACAACAGCCGCGCCGTCTGCGCCTCGCCCACCGCGCGGCGACAGCGACCGAGCTGCGAATAGAATTCGGCCACCTGTAACGGCCGTTGCCCGCGCTCGCGGCGCACGTCGTCATGCATCGGTTGCAGCGTGTCGATGCAGGTATGCGCGTTGCCCAGCAAACTATGCACGCGCGCGGTTTGCGTGGCGGCTTCCAGCCTGAGTCCGCGCGGCGCATCACGCAGGCTGTCGAGCAACAGGGATTGTCGCTGCAGCAGTGCCATCGCTTCGCGGTAATCGCCCAGCCCGACATGGATCCGGGCGATCACGCCCAGCAGCTCGGCGCGCGCGCGCGGCTGTCGCGCAAGTTCGCGGTTACCGCGCTGCTCGCCGGCCTTGAGTAACACCTGCACATCCAGCGGCGTGCCGTTGGGCGTGGTACCGGCGTTCTCGAACAAGCCGATGATGAAATCCTGCATCGCCTGCGCGCGCGCTGTTTCCTGCATCGCCTCTCGCGCCTGCCAGCCGACCACCCCGAGTGCGCCCAGCAGCACTGCGGTGACCAGCAGGGTGCTCGCCAAGGCCCAGCGATGCCGCTGCAGGTATTTCTGCACGCGGTAATGGATGCTTTGCGCGCGCGCCAGCACCGGCTTGCCTTCGAGATGCCGCGAGATGTCCAGCGACAGTGCTTCGACCGAGGCATAGCGCTGCTCGGGGCGCTTGGCCAGTGCCTTGAGGATGATGTTGTCGAGGTCGCCCGACAGTGCGCGGCAGCGTCGCCGCCGCGCCGCGCCGCCGCCATGCGCGTCGGCAGGGGCACCACCATTCGCAGGACGTATCACGGCTTGCGATGGCCGCAGGGGATCGCCGGCGAGGATCGCTTCCTCCCATTCGGCATCGGTCTGCCGCTTGAGCTGGTAGGGCTTGGCGTCGGTCAACAGCTCGTACAGCACCACGCCGAGCGAATACACGTCGGTCATGGTGGTGA
>JALYOU010000042.1 GCA_030856725.1 Pseudomonadota bacterium | reverse complement strand
CGACGGAGCGCATACCCTTCGCGCGAAGATCGACATGGCAAGCGGCAACATCAACCTGCGCGACCCGGCGCTGTACCGCATCAAGAAGGTCGCGCACCATAACACCGGCGACGCGTGGCCGATCTATCCCATGTATGACTACGCGCATTCGCTCAGCGACGCGATCGAGGGCATCACGCACTCGCTTTGCACGCTGGAGTTCGAGGACCACCGGCCGCTGTACGACTGGTGCGTGGACAAGGTCGACCTGGCCAATTCGCCCGAACTGCTGCAGCCGCTGCTGCACAAGGGCCTGCCCAACCAAGCCGGCAAGCCGCGGCAAATCGAATTCTCGCGCCTCAACATCAATTACACGGTGATGAGCAAGCGCAAGCTGGTGGCGATGGTCGGCGAGGGGCTGGTGGACGGCTGGGACGATCCGCGCATGCCGACATTGCAGGGCATCCGCCGCCGCGGCTACACCCCCGCATCGTTGCGGTTGCTGGCCGATCGCGTCGGCATCAGCAAGCAGAATTCCGTCACGGATTTTTCCATCCTGGAAGCCTGCCTGCGCGACGATCTTGATGCGCACGCACCACGACGGATGGCGGTGATCGATCCGTTGAAGTTCGTGCTGACCAACCTGCCCGATGACCATTCGGAAACCTTGTCGTTCGGCAACCATCCAAAGGACGAATCTTTCGGCATGCGCGACCTGCCGTTCTCGCGCGAGTTGTGGATCGAACGCGAGGATTTCGCCGAAGTGCCGCCAAAAGGCTGGAAACGGCTGGTGCCCGGCGGCGACGTGCGCTTGCGCGGTGCGGGCATTGTGCGTTGCGATGAAGTCATCAAGGATGCAGATGGCAACATCGTTGAACTGCGCGGCACGCTGGATCCCGAATCGCGTCCCGGCCTGGCCGGCGCCGATCGCAAGGTCAAGGGCACGATCCACTGGGTCAGCGCGCGGCATGCGGTGCCGGCGGAAATCCGTTTGTACGATCGCCTGTTTTCGGTCGCCGATCCCGATGACGAGTCCGAAGGCAAGACGTATCGCGATCATCTCAATCCAGATTCGCGCCGCAGCGTCACCGGCTACGTTGAACCGGCTGCGGCGCTGGCTGCACCGGAGCAGAGTTTCCAGTTCGAACGCCTCGGTTATTTCGTCGCCGACCGCCGCGATCACTGCAGCGACGCACCCGTGTTCAACCGCAGCGTGACGCTGCGCGATACGTGGGCGAAGGCGTAGGCTCGTGGCTCGATCAACATAGGCTCTTCCAACTAGGCTGGGTTAACTCATCAGCGTAGGCTGGTTGGCTCCACCTACAAAGGCTACAACGCCGTAATCACGGTGACGACTGATTCAAATCGTTCGAGATAAAAAACTCGAAACCGGCATCTCCAACAAGATTCTTGCCCCGGAGGAACACGCGCATGACATCGATCAAATCCCTGACACATGGCCTGTTTGCCGTCTTCCTGCTGCTCGCGCTCGCTGCATGCACGGCTTCGACCTCAACCTCGACATCCACCCAAACACAGTCCCAAGCGCCTGAAGCCCCGCCCGTCGCGCCTTCGCAAGGTGAAGCCGTGCCCACCACCACCACTTCCGCGTCCGTCCCCAGTACCAGCGCATCCCCATCCGCACCCACCACCGGCACTTCCACACCCGTTCCCACCACCGGCACTTCCACACCCGTTTCCACCACCGGTACATCCGCACCCGTTCGCACCAAACCCGCTCCGCCGATGAGCGATCCGCTGCCTCCGGAAGTGATGCCAGCACCGGCCTCGACTAACCAACCGCCTGTCATCAACCAGACTTGCCGTACGAGCGCCGATTGCGTGGTCAAGGATGTCGGTAATTGCTGCGGCGCGATGCCCGCCTGCGTCAACCGGAACAGCCGCACCGACCCTGCCGCGGTACGGGCCGAGTGCGCACGCAAGGGAATGGCATCGGTCTGCGGCTTCAGCGAAATCAAGACCTGCACCTGTGCGAACGGGCAATGCATCTCCGAGCAGGAGCCTGTTGACGTCTCGGTCAGCGGCGCACCGCCATCGCAGACGGATCGCTGATGCTGCTCGCGCAACTGCATCTCACGCTACCGGTCTGGGTGCACGACATCGATGCCGCCGCCGTCTATCCCAGTGATGACGACAAGATGGCGTTGGCCATCACCTTGTCGCGCAACAACATCGAGGCACGCACCGGCGGCCCGTTCGGCGCAGTGGTATTTGGACCGGCCGATCGTGTCGTCGCGGTTGGCGTCAACCGCGTGTTGCCGCAATCGTGCTCGCTGGCACACGCCGAGAACATGGCCTACATGCTCGCCCAGCAGCGCCTGCAGCGCGCGCGCATCAACGAGAACGCCGAGGGCCTACGTGACGGGCGTTACACGCTTGCCACCTCATCGCAACCGTGCTGCCAGTGCTACGGGGCGACGGTGTGGGCGGGCATCGACCGCCTGTTGATCGGGGCGCGTTCCGAGGATGTCATGGCATTGACCGAATTCGACGAGGGCCCTCTGCCGCAGGACTGGATCGGCGAATTGAACAAACGCGGCATCGAAGTCGTGCGCGATCTGCATCGCGACGCGGCGTGCGACGTGTTGCGGACCTACGGTGAAACTGGCGGCCAACGCTATTGAGCCGTCATTACCCGCTGGGTCGTAGGGTGGGCCTCGGCCCACCGTTCTTTGTTCCGTCACCGCGATGGTGGGACAAGGCCCACCCAACAAGTGCATGAACGGCCTGCTCTGTTACTGCCGCGCAGGCTTCGAGCCCGAACTCGCCGCGGAACTCACCACGCGCGCTGCTGAAACAGGGCACCCGGGATACGCGCGCGCCGAGCGCGACAGCGGCTACGTCGTCTTCATGACGGAAGACGCGAACGCCCTGTCGCGCAAACTTCGGTGGCGCGAATTGATTTTCGCGCGGCAGAAACTCGTGCTGATTGCGGAATTGCGCGATCTGGCAACACAGGATCGCATTACCCCGATCATCGGTGCCTTGTCGCAACAAGCGAGCGTTGGACACTACGGCGAGCTCATGGTCGAGCATCCCGACAGCGACGCGGCAAAACCACTGTCCGGCCTCGCCCGCGCCTTCGGCAACGCTCTACGCCCGGCGCTGCGCAAGGCTGGGATGCTCAGCGCACGCGACGATGCGACATCGCCGCGCCTGCACGTGTGTTTCGTCGCTGGCGACCACGCATTCATCGCGCGCAGCGATCCCGCCGACAGCGCGCCGTGGCCACTCGGCATTCCGCGCCTGCGCCTGCATCGCGATGCGCCGTCGCGTTCGGCGTTGAAACTCGAGGAAGCGTTCCTGACCCTGCTCGATGCACACGAACGCGATGCACTGCTGCAACCCGGCATGCGCGCCGCCGACCTTGGCGCTGCACCGGGTGGCTGGACGTGGATCTTGGCGCGTCATGGCCTACACGTCACCGCCATCGACAACGGCCCCTTGCGCGACCACGTCATGCAGACCGGGCTGGTGGAACACCTGCGTGTCGACGGCTTCACCTGGCAACCGCAGCAGCCCCTGGACTGGATGGTCTGCGACATGGTGGAGCAGCCGCGTCGCGTCGCCGAACGCATGGCGACGTGGTTTCGTGAGGGCTGGTGCCGGCACGCGGTGTTCAACCTCAAGTTGCCGATGAAAAAACGCTGGGACGAAACACAGCGCTGTCTCGACGATCTGCTGCAGCAATCCGGTCGCGCGATTCACATTCGCGCCA
>JALYOU010000038.1 GCA_030856725.1 Pseudomonadota bacterium | reverse complement strand
CTGTTGCGCCAACGCATCGCCGCGCTGGCGTTGCGTCCGCAGTCCGCCATAGCACGACGGTTGCAGCGCGATGCACTGCACTTGCGCGGCTTGGCACGCTCGTTGGAAACAGTAAGCCCGTTGGCGACCGTGGCGCGTGGGTATGCGATTTTGCAGCGCATGGATGGGCGCATTGTGCGCAGTGTGGATGAAGCAGCCGTCGGTGATGCGCTGGAAGCGCGGCTGGTGGATGGGACGCTGCGCGTGCGGGTGGAATCGGAAACGTAGGCACGGCTTTTGTAAGAGCGGCTCCAGCCGTGAGCTTCAGTCTTCGCTTCCCCCTTAAAGATCATTATTTACGTCATGAACTGCGCTATCGGAACGTCCACGCCCTCATCCGGCGCTTCGCGCCACCTTCTCCCGAGGGGAGAAGGGAACAGCGGCAGCTTCGCTTTCGCGCAACAACGAAAAAAACGATGTAGTCCCTAGACCCGAAGGGCGGCGCACACGATGTGCGCCGTTTTCCGACCGAGGCAGGATGCCGAGTCGGAAAATAACTTGGTATCTTCAAGCCGCGGGTTGTGGGCCTTGCCAAGAAGGCACTTTCTTTGGTGACTTTCTTTGTGCCAGCAAAGAAAGTTACCCGCCCCAAGGCGGAAGCCTTTGACTCCAGAAAAAATGAGGCCCCCGCGCATGCTGAAAAAAACCTACCCCTACTACCTAGCCAACAAACCGGTCGCAGCCAACACCGACCTGGAGGTACTGGACAAGTATTCCGGCAAGCGCGCAACGCGTGTGGCGTTCGCGGACAAGGCAGCGGTACGCAAAGCCATCGTGGCGGCAGACAAGGCGCGCGGTGCGATGGCGGCGTTCGCGCCGGACCAGCGCCGCGATGTGCTCGAGCACTGCGTCGCACAGTTCACTCGGCGGCAGGAAGATCTGGCCTTGGCCCTGTGTATTGAAGCCGGCAAGCCGATCAAGGACGCGCGTGGCGAAGTCACGCGGCTGATCGATACGTTTCGCATCGCCGCTGGAGAAGCCACGCGTATCGGCGGCGACATCCTCAACCTCGAGATCAGCCAACGCACGCGTGGGTATCGGGGCATGGTCAAGCGCGTGCCAATCGGACCTTGCGCATTCATCACCCCGTTCAATTTTCCCCTCAACCTCGTCGCGCACAAAGTTGCCCCCGCAATCGCGGCAGGATGCCCGTTCGTGTTGAAACCCGCGGCGAAAACCCCGGTGGGCGCGCTGATCATCGGCGAGGTGCTGGCGGAAACCAACCTGCCCGACGGCGCATTCTCGATCCTGCCCTGCTCCAACGACGATGCTGAATTGCTGGTCGAGGACGAACGCATCAAGTTGCTGTCGTTCACCGGCGGGCTGATTGGCTGGCAATTGAAAGCGCGCGCCGGTCGCAAGAAAGTCGTGCTGGAGCTCGGCGGCAACGCGGCGTGCATCGTCGACGAACATCCCGGCGCCGACCTCGACCTTGTCGTCGAACGTCTCGTCTCGGGCGCGTATTACCAGTCCGGCCAGAGCTGTATCAGCGTGCAGCGGATTTACGCGCACGAGACGCTCTATCCGAAGTTGCGCAAGAAATTGATGAAAGCCGTCGCGCAACTCAGGATCGGCGATCCGCGGGACGAAGATGTGTTCATTGGACCGATGATCGATGAGGATGCCGCGCGGCGCGTCGAGCGCTGGATCGCGGTCGCAGTGGCCAACGGCGCGACACAGCTCGTGTCAGGCAAACGCCACAAGCACCTGTTGCCTGCTGCGTTGCTGGAACACGTGCCGCGCGACAGCGATCTGTATCGCAAGGAGGCCTTCGGGCCGGTGGCGTGCCTGGAACCCTTCGACGACTTTGATCGCGTGCTGGCCCAGGTCAACGACAGCGATTTCGGCCTGCAGGCCGGCGTGTTCACCGGCCGGCTGGACCATGCACTGCGTGCGTGGGACGTGCTGGAGGTGGGCGGGGTGATCGTGGGCGACGTGCCGAGTTTCCGCGTCGACAACATGCCGTATGGCGGGGTCAAGCAATCGGGGCTGGGTCGCGAAGGCGTGCAGTACGCGATCGCGGACATGACTGAGCAGCGGCTTTTGGTGATTCGCGGTTGACAGGGCTTCCGTCGTGATTCCGCGCAGGCAGGAATGACGACAACTTAGGCCGCAGCAAAGATGCAGGCGCAATCACTGCGGTCGCGCTTGCAGTGATGAAAAAGCTCGCCGCGGAAACCGCTACTACGATGCAGCAGACGCCGAACGCGAATCCACGCGTCGGTAACGTGTCTCGACAGCCCTCGTTTCCTCGCCCTGCGGCTCGATGTTGAACATCGTGATCACCAGCGTATCGGCGTCCGGCTGGTCGATTTCGGTGCGCCAGCCCCAAGGCGGAGCCTGTTGCCCGTCGCCATAGCTTCCGAGCACCGAGAACCGTGGCGCCTGCAATGCGCCCGTTGAAAACATCACATTCGTGCCGGTGTGGAAACTGTCCACCCATGCGCTTTCAAATGCATCGGCATCCAGATGTGCGCCGTAGATTGCGACGCCTTCGTGCGTGTCGTCGCCGAAGCTGGTCCGGTACTCATGCAACAGGAAGCGGCCGCCAAGGATCGGACGCAGGCTGCCGCTTTGCGGT
>JALYOU010000382.1 GCA_030856725.1 Pseudomonadota bacterium | reverse complement strand
ATCCGCGCCTGTTCGGCCTTCAGCGCCGCGGGCATGCGCGGGCCGTAGTCGTCGAGGTATTCGCCGATGCTGGCGAATTCGGCCTGCCAACCGGCGTGATCGAAGCCGAACAGCTTCGCGCGGGCTTCATCGCCCAGGGCCACGCCGTCGAGATTCAGGTCCGCCGGCTGCGGCAGTGCGCCGATCGGCGTGTCCACCGCGGCGGCGCTGCCGTTCACGCGCCCGATCATCCATTCGATCACACGCAGGTTGTCGCCGAAGCCCGGCCACAGGAATTTGCCGTCGTCGCCCTTGCGGAACCAGTTGACGTGGAAAATCCTGGGAAGAGCCGCCTTGGGCTGCTTGGGGTCATTGTGGTCGAACGACAGCCAGTGCGCGAAGTAGTCGGCGAAGTTGTAGCCGCAGAACGGCTTCATCGCCATCGGATCGCGGCGCATGACGCCTACCTGCCCGGTCGCCGCGGCGGTGGTCTCCGAACCCATCGCGGCGCCTACCAGCACGCCGTGGGTCCAGTCGCGCGCTTCGAACACCAGCGGCACCAGAGATGCGCGGCGGCCGCCGAACACGATGGCGCTGATCGGCACGCCCTGCGCGTCCTCGGCCATCGGCGAATGGCTCGGGCACTGTTTTGCACTGACGGTGAAGCGCGAATTGGGGTGCGCGGCCAGGCCGTTCGCTCCGCCTTCAGCAGGAGCAAGGTAATCGCGACCTTGCCAGTCTTTCGACGGAACACGATCGTCGAGTCATTCCCACCACGGCTGGTTATCGTCGGTGACGCCGACGTTGGTGAAGATGGTGTTGCGTTGCACCGAGGCCAGCGCATTCGCATTCGATGCAGCCGACGTGCCTGGCGCGACACCGAAGAATCCCGCTTCCGGATTGATCGCATACAGACGGCCATCCGCGCCGGGCCGCATCCAGCAGATGTCGTCGCCCACGGTCCAGACTTTCCAGCCTTTTTCGCGATAGCTCTCGGGCGGGATGAGCATGGCGAGATTGGTCTTGCCGCAGGCTGAAGGAAATGCCGCGGCGATGTAGTGCGTTTCGCCCTGCGGGTTCTCGATGCCGACGATCAACATGTGCTCGGCCAGCCAGCCTTCGCTGCGCGCTTGGTGCGAAGCGATGCGCAACGCGTGGCACTTCTTGCCGAGCAAGGCGTTGCCGCCGTATCCCGAGCCGTACGACTTGATGGCGAGTTCTTCGGGGAAATGCATGATGAAGCGGCGGTCGGGGTCGAGTTCGCCGATCGAATGCAAACCGCGCACGAACGAACCCTCACGCTCGATCCGCGCCAGCGCCGCCGCACCCATGCGCGTCATGATCCGCATGTTGACGACGACGTAAGGCGAGTCGGTGATTTCCACGCCACAACGCGACAGGGGTGAATCGATCGGCCCCATGCAGTAGGGAATCACGTACAGCGTGCGACCGCGCATGCAGCCAGCGAACAACGCATCCATCTTCGCGTGCGCATCGGCAGGCGACATCCAGTGATTGTTGGGGCCGGCATCGTCCTCGTCCGTGGTGCAGACGAACGTCAGGTGTTCGACGCGGGCCACATCGTGCGGATCGGAACGGTGCAGCCAGCTGTCGGGATGCGTCTGCGCGTTGAGTGGCAGCAGGGTGCCGTCGGCCTGCATGAGCGCAATCAGTTCCGCATTCTCGCTGTCGCTGCCGTCGCACCATTGGATACGCGCGGGCTGCGTGAGACGCGCGACTTCGACGACCCAGTCGTTGAGCGAGTCAAGCGTGGTGGGCGCGGATGTGTTCTTCGGTTGTGCATTCATGACGCGGTCCTCATGCCGTCTTGGCGTTGGGGGTTTTTGTGTCCGGGATCAGGGTGGCCATGACGTGTTCGACGTAGGCTTCGTATTCGTCGTGCTGCAGGCGCGGCTGCGGCAGCTGCAGGCTGAGTTGCAGGAAGCCAACGTAAGCCGCATAGGCCAGTCGCGCGCGATGCTGGGCATCGGTGCTCTTCAGCCCTGCCTGGCGGAACGAGGCGGCCAGATACTCGAGGCGGCGCTGCGAGACGCGCTCGATCACCGGCTGCACCGCCGGATGATCCAGTGCCTTCAACAGTTCGCTATAGATAATGTGTGACTTGGCCTCGTGGGCCACCAGCTGGAACAAGGCGCGCAGGCGCTCCCGCGGGTCGGCGACGACTTCGAGCTGGCCGAAGACCATTTCCTGCTCAACCTGCTCCCAGCGGGCCAACGCCGCCGCCAGCAAGGCGTCGCGCGACGGGAAGTGCCAGTAGAAGCTGCCCTTGGTCACGCCCAGACGGCGGGCCAACGGCTCAACCGCCACCGAGGCCAGGCCCTGTTCCGCGATCTGGTCCAGCGCGGCCTGCGCCCAGTCTTCGGCACTGAGGCGGCCCATGCGTTCCTGTCCGCCCCGCTCGGGTGCAGCGCGATCCGGTGCGGGGCGCTCCTGCTTGGCCATCGAAGTCATGTTGTGTCCATACGCTGGGGTAAGGAACAGTATAGAAGGCATCGCGCGGCGACGAAATGGCATTGACACCGCAACATGTCGATCTCCATACTTTTGCGTATGGTAAGACCGTTGGAACATCCGTCACTCCCGCATCAAGCAGGGCTACCTTCGTAATCTGACGATGTGAGGACACGGATTCCCGCCCGTTTGCGGGCATGACGAGCTGGTACAAACGCGATTACTTCTGCACTTCCCCAGGATCAACGCCGCCGGGCCGGAGCAATACATGAGCATCGCCATTCCTTTCATTGCCTTCCTGCTGGTCGGTGCTTTCGCCGCGTACCACCGCTTGCGCCTGGCGGTCTGGGCGGCGCTGGCCGCGACGGTGCTGCTGGCCTGTTGGCTGCTCGGCGCCAACGGTGCCACCGTCGTCGTCGCGGGCGCGTTGCTCACGCTGATCGCGGTGACGTTGCTGGTGCCGCAGATTCGCAAGCCCTACATCACCGCCCCGCTGTTGAAGTTCTATCGCAACATCCTGCCGCCGCTGTCGCAGACCGAGCGGATTGCGCTGGAGTCCGGTTCCGTCGGTTTCGAGGGCGAACTGTTTTCCGGCAAGCCAGACTGGAATGCGTTGCTGTCGCAGCCCAAACCGATGCTCACCGCCGAGGAACAGGCCTTCCTCGACGGCCCCTGCGAAGATCTGTGCCGGATGATCAACGACTGGGAGATCACCCACGTCCATGCCGACCTGACGCCGGAAATCTGGGACTACATCAAGCGCAACAGATTCTTCGGCATGATCATTCCGAAGGAATACGGTGGACTGGGGTTCTCGGCGCTGGCGCACCACAAGGTGATCCAGAAGATTTCGTCGATCTCGACCGTGGTCAGTTCCACCGTCGGCGTGCCCAATTCGCTCGGGCCGGGCGAACTGCTGATGCATTACGGCACGCAGGAGCAGAAGGAGTATTACCTGCCGCGCCTGGCCGATGGCCGCGAGGTGCCCTGCTTCGCATTGACCGGCCCGTTCGCCGGTTCCGATGCCACCTCGATTCCCGATTACGGCATCGTCTGCCAGGGCGAATGGAATGGCGCGCGCGTCGTAGGCGTGCGACTGACGTTCGACAAGCGTTACATCACGCTGGCGCCGGTGGCGACGATCATCGGCCTGGCGTTCCGCATGTACGACCCGGACGGGTTGATCGGCGACACCAAGGACATCGGCATCACGCTGGCGTTGTTGCCGCGCGAAACCGCGGGCGTCGAGGTCGGCCGTCGCCATTTCCCGCTGAACTCGCCGTTCCAGAACGGTCCCGTGCATGGCGAAGAAGTGTTCATTCCGCTGTCGCAACTGATAGGCGGGGAAGACTATGCGGGCCAGGGCTGGGCCATGCTCAACGAATGCCTGTCGGTAGGCCGCGCCATCACCCTGCCCTCGTCGGCAAGCGGCGGCGCGAAGATGGGCGCCGTGGTGACCGGGGCTTACGCACGCATCCGCAAGCAGTTTGGCTTGTCGATTGGCCGTTTCGAGGGCGTTGAAGAAGCACTGGCCCGGATCGCCGGCAAGGCCTACGCGATCAGTGCGTTGTCGCAGGCAACGGCAATGGCGGTGGATCGCGGCGAGAAACCCGCAGTGCCTTCGGCCATCGCCAAATACCACTGCACGTCCATGGGCCGCGAGCTGGTCACCGATGTCATGGACGTCCACGGCGGCAAGGGCATCATTCTCGGGCCGAAAAACTATCTCGGACGCAGCTGGCAGGCCTCACCCATCGCGATCACGGTGGAAGGCGCCAACATCATGACGCGCAGCCTGCTGATCTTCGGGCAGGGCGCGATCCTGTGTCATCCGTGGGTGCTCAAGGAAATGCGCGCGGCGCAGAATCCGGATGCGGAAGCCGGACTTGAAGAATTCGACAGAAATCTGTTTGGCCACATCGGTTTTGCGATTTCCAACGCGGTGCGCTCGTTCTGGTACGGGCTGACGTGGGCGAAGGTCGGCAAGGCGCCCGGCGACGATTACACCCAGCGTTTCTATCGCAAGCTCGATCGCTATTCGGCCAATCTCGCATTGATGGCCGACACGTCGATGTTGCTGCTCGGCGGGAAGCTGAAGTTCAAGGAGTCGCTATCGGGCCGCCTCGGCGACGTGCTCAGTCATCTCTACATCGCCAGCGCGATGCTCAAGCGTTACCAGGACGAAGGCTGTCCCGAAGGCGACCAGCCGCTGCTGGCGTGGGCGTTCCACGATAGCGTGCACACGATCGAACTGGCCCTGTCCGGTGCGTTACGCAACTTCCCGATCCGTCCGGTGGGCTGGTTGCTGTGGGCGCTCATCTTTCCGTGGGGCCGCCGTGCGCAACCGCCGAGCGATCGGCTGGGCCACCGCGCCGCATCGCTGCTGATGACGCCCTGCGATGCGCGCGAACGCTTGGCCGATGGCGTCTTCCTGACACCCACCGCCAACAATCCGGCAGGTCGCGTCGATAGTTACCTGCCGAAAGTGATCCTGGCCGATCCGGTCGAGCGCAAATTCCTGAAAGCGCTCAAGAGCAGCGACATCGAAGCGCTCGATTTCGCCTCGCAACTCGACGAGGGCGTCAAGGAAGGCTGGATCACCAACGAGGAACGGGCGCAGCTGGAAGAACTGCGTGCGATCACGCTGGATGCGATCAGCGTGGACGACTTCGACGTGCATGAGTTGCGTGCGGCGTCGTACTACGATCAACAACGGCCGGGGGCGGCGCGCGAGGCGGCGTGACGTTTACGACATGCCCGTTTTGGCAAGGATGTCGGGCAACAACCCGGGACGAACGAGCCGACGCTATTTGACGAGGACCGGCTTCTGATCCAGCAACCGGTCCATCAATTGCTGCTTGTTGGTCGCTGCCGCCTGCGCCCGGTGCAAGGTCTTTTCCACATCCCGGCAATCCTGCTTGCCGACAGCGGCCATGTACCCATCGTGCATCGCAAAGGCTGCATCCAACGCGTTCTGTTTATGCTTGTTTTCGTGTGTGACGATGCGATCGTGGATCTCGTTCCAGTCCTGTTCCAGGCGTCGCGGCATTTCGGCACCGGGCGCCCACCTTGGCAAGATCACCAACAGTTCCAGCCGGATCGACAATGCATTAATGACGCAGCCGCGAGGCGTTTGCGTAAAGCGGCGGTCGATCTCCAGCACCGTATTGGTCTGGCCGTTGACGTAGCGTTCCGGCGGCGTTCCCGGAACGCGCAGCGCCTCGATCAGCGTGGGGCGATCCTTTGCGGCCACGTCGTAATACTCCGTGCGCTCCTCGATCTGCAATTGCGGCAGCGACGAGTCCGCCGTCATTGCCAGCACAAGCAGCCATTCCATTCCGTACATTGGGCCCGGCATCCTGGTTATCGCTGAACGAAGGGAAGGTCGGACATGGCGCGGATTTTCCGTTTGTTTGGATGAAGCTTACGGCGTGACGGTTGCAGAATGCAGCGTCAGCTGTGAAATCTCCGGCGGCACGCCCAACCGCATCGGCAGGATGCTGGTGCCGATACCGGGCGACACGAACAGATGTTTGCCCGCGTGCTCGATGTGCCACTTCAACCGATGCGAACCCTGCACGAACAATGCGGGATCACGCCGGTAAGGCCACGGGTCGATCTGTCCGCCATGCGTATGGCCTGCAATAGTCAATGCGGTCTGCGCGGGGATGCGCGGAAACAGATCAGGTTCATGCGTCAGCGCGAGCATCGGCGCGGCATCGCTCACCATCGAGAAGGCACCGTCGATGTCGGGCTTGCCTTCGAGCAGGTCGCCAATGCCGACCAGCCATACGCGACACGATGCGAACGTCGCCGCCTCGGCGCGGTTGTCGAGCATGACAACACCTGCGCTTTCCAGCGCGCGTCGTACCCGCTCGCCATTTTTCCACCAGTCGTGGTTGCCCAGCACCGCATACACCGGCTTGCGCGCGGTGAGCGGTTTCAGATGCGCGGCGATGGTTTCCGGTGGGATCCAGGTGCCGAGGAACACGCTGAGAATCACATAGTCGCCCGCCATCAAAACCGCCTCCGCGTCGCTGGCGATCAGCCGCTGCACCACGCGATCGAGATTGTCCACGCCATTGCGCGGCGAGCCGGTGTGCACATCGGTGATGACGTCGAGTCGCAGACCATCGCACTGTTGCGGCCAATGCGGCAGCGTCAACGTGTGTTCGCGTTCGACCAACCGCGAAGGCTCGATGACAAACCCCCAGACCAGCACAACCAGCCACGCGAGTCCAAAAAACAAAAATGCCCACCGCAGCGTTCTGCGTTGCGTGGGGGTGCGGTGGCGCCAAGTGGCTCGCATTTTTTCCCCTGTGAATGACATGCAGTGTCAGGAGCGCGCGGGCGCAGCGCCGGTTTGCTGAGCCCTGCCTTCCACCCGGCGTGCCAACGACCACCCGATCAGCCCCGACAACATCGCCGCCACCGCATTGATCGCCGCAAATCCCCCCACCGCCGCACCGAGCGATCGCGCGGCATTGATGCCAAGCGACGTCACGAAATCGCCAAACCGCCACACCGCCGTATCCACCGCATTCTTGCCCTTGTAACGCAGCGAACGCGGCACTTGGGTAAACAGGCTTTCGCGCGCCGGGCCGACCATGCCGTAAGCGAATCCGCGACTGACGATCAGGGCGATCGCCACCATCGGCATGCCGCCCAGGATCGGCGCGTAAGCATCAGGCGCGAGCATCACCATCACCATCACCAGCACGGTCGCCACTGCCCAGAACGCGATCACTGCGCCGGCACCCCAGCGCACCAGCATCCAGCGCGCAAGCGTGAGTTGGGCGAGCCCCGCAAGCAGATTGGCGGCGAGATCGAGATTGGCGGCGAATTGCGTGCGCGAAATCGCATCGGTGAAGGTCGCGCCCGAATAATCGATCACCAGCGCGTAGTTGATCGTGCCGATGCAATCGCCCAGCAGCATCAGCATTGCCATGCTGCGCATGAAGGGATCGGCGAAGACCTGTTTCAGGCCGTCGAACATGCCGCCGCCGACCGCCGCTTCCTGTGCAACGTCATGCCGGCGCGTCCCGTGCACGCGCGCCCAGCGGACCAAGCCTTCAACGCACAGCAAGCCGATGCCAAGCAGTACCGCCGATACCACCAGCAAGGGCGCGACGCCGATCATGCCCACCAGCAGACGTGTCAGCACGGGGCCGGCAATCGCCCCCGCGGTACCGGCGATGGCGATGATCGGAAACAGCCGGCGTGCCTGCGCCTCGTCCCAGATGTCGGCCATGAAACTCCAGAACACCGACACCACGAAGAGGTTGAACACGTTGATCCAGACGAAGAACGCGATGCCCAGCGCGCGCGGGCTGAGAAGGCCGCTGGCAGTAAACAGTGGCACGAACGCCAGCAGACAGGCGATGAAAAATCCGTACACCACCGGCACCACCACACGCCGCGGATAGCGCGTAACCAGCCATGCGAACAGCGGCGTCAGCAGCAGCGTGGCGACGAATACAGCGGCATAGAACCACGGCAGCTGCGTCGAACCGACCGCAGCGGTGAGCTGGTCGCGCACCGGACGGATCATGTAGTAGGCCGCGAGTACGCAGAAGAAATACACGAACGACAGCGCGACCGCCCGCCCTTCGCCGCTGTGCACCCGTTTATCCCGCGCGTCCGTCATCGCGGCACGTTAGCCGATGGTCAGGACAACCGCCATTGCGGACTCGACGCCGGTCTCCGTCACCATGCGCCGGCAATGATGTGCAGATGGATGACAAATCGGTTTCCACCGCCGGCAGGGCGCGAGCGTGACCGGTGCAGCCCTCACGCATCTCCCGCCACGCCCGGCACGATCCCGCCTGACGTTTGCCATAAATGCTCCAGCTCCCCGACAGGCATCGGCCGCGCCAGGTAATAACCCTGCGCCTGGTCGCAGTCGTTCGCGCGCAGGAATTCCAGTTGTTCGGCGGTTTCCACGCACTCGGCAATGACCGTGAGGTTTAGCCGGTGCGCCATGCCGATGATGGCCAGGGTGATCGACGCATCCTCGGCATTGCTGGTGACGTCACGGATGAAACTGCCGTCGATCTTGACCGCATCCAGCGGAAAGCGGCGCAGGTAGGCGAGGCTCGAATATCCGGTGCCGAAGTCGTCCACGGACACATGCACGCCGAGGTCCTTGAGCCGTCGCAGCATGTCGGCGCTGTGCTCGGCGTCGCCCATCAAGCTACTTTCAGTCAACTCGAATTCGAGTTGCCCCGTCGACACCTTGCATTCGCTCATGCAGGCGGCCGTGGATGTCCACAGTGCGTTTGCTGCGGTGTCGATGCGTGCCGGCGCATCGGGTCCGGGCGACGGTCTGGCGACAGTGGTGAGCGCCATCTGGCGGGCCGAGACGTTCACCGCGATCGGCAAGGGTTCCAGGCCCGCCTCTCGCCACTGGCTCAGCTGTCGGCACGCGGCGCTGATCACCCAGGCGCCTACCGGCACGATCAGGCCGGAATCCTCCAGCGCGGGGATGAACTCCCCCGGCGCCACCAACCCATGACCGGGGCGATGCCACCGGAGCAGGGCTTCCACACCGGTCCAGCGACCGCTGCGCAGGCAGACCTTGGGCTGGTAATACAGCACGAACTCCTCGCGTTCGAGCGCCTCGCGCAGCGCCGAATCCAACTCGCGCTTCTCCCGCGCGCGCAGGTTCATCGCCTCGGTATAGAAGCGATAGGCATTGCGGCCGGCCTTCTTGGCGTCATACATCGCCAGGTCCGCGTAACGCACCAAGCCATGCTGGTCGGCTGTGTCGGTCGGATAGACGGTGATGCCAATGCTGACAGTGGTGTGCACCGCATGGCCTTCGAGTTCGAACGGCGCGCGCAGCGCGGCTTGGATCTTGTCGGCCACCGTCACCGCCAGTTGCGGATCACTGGGGATGAGCAGGATCACGCCAAACTCATCGCCGCCCAGACGTGCGACCGTATCGCGCATGCGCAGGCAGTCCAGCAGGCGCTGTCCGACCTGGCGCAGCAGTTCGTCGCCGACGGCATGACCAAGGTTGTCGTTGATGTCCTTGAAGTTGTCCAGGTCCAGCAGCAACAGGAACACCAGCCAACCTTGGGCATCTGCCTGGGTCATCGCGCTATTGAGCGACTCCTGGAATAAACGGCGGTTGGGCAAACCGGTCAGCGCATCGAAATGAGCCAGTTGCTGCAGGCGTTGTTCGGCTTCCTTGCGTTCAGTGATGTCCTGTCCCGAACCCACCAGGCGCCTGACGCGGCCAAGCGCGTCCTCGATGGCATGGCCACGCCCCAGCAACACGCGCACCTCGCCGTCCCCGCGCACGATGCGATGCTCGAATTCAAACGGCTGCCGCGAGACGAAGCCAGCGTCGAAGATTTGCTTGACCCGCTCGCAGTCGTCCACATGCACCTTGGACAGATAGGCACCATAAGTGGGCTGAAATTCATGCGGCTGCAGGTCGTAGATGCGATACAGCTCCTCCGACCAGCTCAAGCGGCCAGTGTCCACATCCCAATCCCAGCTGCCGACCTGCGCGATGTGCTGCGCTTCCGCCAGAAGACTTCGACTTAGCCGGAGTTCGGTCTCGATCCGTTTACGTTCGGTGATGTCGTGCATCGCGATGACCGCGCCGAGCCTCTCGCCGGCGCGACTGATCAGCGCGCGCCCGTTGCAGACCACCCTCCGGCGTGGATGGGCCCTGGGGGCAATCACCATTTCCAGATTGCGGATGTGCTCGCCGTTGAACGCCCGGAACAGCGGGATCTGCGCCATCTCCATGCGTGTCACGCCATCGGCCAGATACAGGTCGTAGTGCGCGGCCCATTGCCCCGGCGGCAGCGACTGTTCGGGCAGGCCGTGCAGGTCGCGCGTGGCTTGGTTGAACACGGAGAGGGTTCCGTGCTCGTCGCAGGCGACGATGCCCTCGGTAATGTTGTCGAGCAACGCGGTCAGGAATTCGCCCTCCTGTTCCAGGGCACGCTCGGCCTTGTTGCGCGCGATGAACTGCCCGAGGAGATTGCCCAAGGTCGCCATCATCCGCAGCAACCCTGGATCGGGCTGCTGGATCGAGGACGAAAAAAATTCGACAACTGCCACGATCCTGCCGTCGCTGAAAACAGGGAATCCGAATGCCCCGTGCAGTCCGACTTCCGCAGCGCAAGCAGCGCGCGGGAAATTGTCGTCGGCGGTGACGTCGGCCACCCACGCCGGCTGGCCACTGCGCCAGATACGCCCCGGCAGACCGACGCCTGGCGCGAATGTCATGCCGCGGCTGGTTTGTTCAAACCCAGCCAAGCGCGGATCGTTTCCATGCCACACGTCGAAGCAACGCAACATCTGCTGCTCAACATCGACCATCCACAACACACCCATTGACCAGCCCAGCGTACTGCTGACCGCCTGCAACAGTTTGGGCGCCGCCTCGGCGATCGATTCGGATTGGATCAGCGCCGCCGCCGCCTCGGTTTGTGCTGCCAATCGCCGGTTTGCCATGGCGCGTTCGCCGATGTCGTGCACGAAAGCATGGAATTCATGCTCACCCACATCGTTGCGCTGCGCCCAGATTTTCAACTCGACCGGGAACTCGCTGCCGTCGCGATGCAGGGCGTCGATCTCGATGCGCCGGTCAATGAATAGCGCAACGCCCGTCGCCAGATAATGCTGCAAGCCGACGATATGGGCCGGTCGGTGCCGGGTCGGAATGATGGTGTCGGTGAGGCGCAGGCCGAGCGCCACGGCGCGCGGCCAGCCGAACAGGCGTTCGGCATGCATATTCCATTCCAGGATGCGGCTGGCGGCGTCGGTGACGATGTAGGCATCGAAGGTGTTGTCGCGGATGTCGCGCAATCGCTGCTCGTAGCTCCGGAGCGCCAGGCTGTCGATTTCCGGTGGTGGAGTGCTCGGGCTCACTGCATTCTCGATCGCCGCCGAAGCGGCTTGGAGTCATCGTGAAGGATATCCGCGGACAGCGCGGTGATTGCATTCCGACCAATGCCAAGCCTCCGCCTGAGTGCATGCGATGGCAGTACCCATGAAAGTTCGCGCTTTTCGATGCGAGGCGTGCGATCCCAGTGGAGCACAAGGAAGATCAGCACAGCCCTCTTTTGTAGGGAGCAGGTACAGCCACACCGCGCGGCTTCCATCAAGCCATCAACGAGCACCAGACAGCCCGGTAGTCACGCTCGCTTCGGTCTCCACGCCTTGAAGGCTCCGTGCACTGATCCATCGCGAAACGTGGCGCAACCCCAGCGCGCGTGATGGCCAAGGATGTCCACCATGGCGAGCGCTCGCGAGTGAAGCCACTCCTAACGAGAACGACTTTGGGACTGGATGGCAGCCAGCAGCCTCACGACCGCTCCAGCATCGGCGGCAACGGGCAATGCAGCACGCCGCAGATCGTGCGCAGCAGTTCGGCTTCTGCAACGCTGACCCGCCCGTCGTGGCTGATGGCTGCAGTGATGGCTTCCACCATCACCTGCTTGGCCAATGGATCGAGCGCATCCAGCGGTTCCCACACGGCGTCCAGCGCCAGCACGCCATCCGGGGGCGGCAGGTACGGCAGATGATCACGCGGCAACACGCGCTGCATGCCGGCAAGGTAGGCACGTTGCGCGGAGGCGACATCGTCATGGCCTGCCTGCGCAACGACCGACAGCAAGGTGGCGAACTCGCGCTTGACGTTGCCGGGCTTGCGCCGGCCGAAGCGCGCGTATTGCGACGGATCCAATGACTCGCGCACCTGGACCTGCAATAGGCGGCCCAGGCAATACTCGAACAGCGACACTTTGCCATCGGCATTGACCACGGCGTGCACGGTGTCGGTGAATGCATCGAGTTCCGGGCGCGGGCGCAGGCGCAGCACCGGGAAAGCCAGTGCCGCCAGCGGCAGGCGTTGCAGGGGATGCAGTTCGGATTTCAAGCGTGATTGCCATTGCACGGCGGACTGGGCGACCGCATCGCCAAGCCGCGCTGCGATTTCAGTGCGCTGGCTGACCTGCAACGCACCGTCATCATCCAGCAGCAGGGCCAACAGCAGCGGCATCACGTCGTCGCGCTGCGCTGCCGGTACTCGCAGTGCTTCGGGAATCGAGGCGACGATGCTGTCGGCGCGCGCGTAGTCGTTGGCAGTCGGGTGCGCGACCTGCGCCGACACCATCGGCGGCGTGATGTTGAGCTGCTGCGACTCGGCAGGCAAACGCGTCGCACCTTGCACGTCCAAGCCCATACGCACGTCTTCTTCCAGTCCATTGGGCGGCGAAGCGATCCAGCGCCGTTGCAGTTCATCGAGCTGATCGGCGCGAAACGAGGGTTCCAGTGCCTGGATGCGCTTTAGTAGCGGCGGGTGCGTTGCGAACATTCCGCTGAAGCCGACGCCATCGCCGAACAGCATGTGGCTGACTTCCTCAGCGTCGCCGCGTTCGTTGAGACGCGAACCTTCGCCCAGCCCGCCGATCTTTTTCAATGCGCCCGACAAGCCGACGGCCTGCCGCGTGAACTGCACCGCCGATGCGTCGGCCAGTGATTCACGCGTGCGGCTCACGCCGGCCTTGATCATGCGGCCGAAGAACACGCCGATGTAGCCGACGATCATCGCGATCAGCGCCGCGATCATGATCGCGCCGGCACCCTTGTTGCTGCGTCCCCCGCTGAAGCGCCCGTGCTGCAGGATCTTGCGGCCGATCAGGCCCAGCATCAGGATGCCGAACAGCACGCCGATCAGGCGGATGTTGAGCCGCATGTC
>JALYOU010000306.1 GCA_030856725.1 Pseudomonadota bacterium | reverse complement strand
CTGTCGGTAGCTTGCGGGGTGTGTAGCTGCTGCAGGACGCAGGCAGGCCGAAGAAAGGCGACCACCGCGTGCAACTGCTCGGCAGCGGAACGATATTGCGCGAAGCCATCGCCGCCGCCGAATTGCTGGACAAGGATTTCGGCGTCACTGGCGATGTCTGGAGTTGTCCGAGTCTCACCGAACTGCGCCGCGCGGCTTCGACTGCGAACGCCACAACCTCATGCATCCGGAAGCGAAGACACCGCGCAAGCCGTCCATCACGCAACCGCTCGAAACCCGCCAGAGCCCCGCCATCGCCGCAACTGACTACGTGCGCGCTTACGCCGACTAGATCCGCGCCTTCGTGCCGATGCACTACACCGTGCTCGGCACCGACGGCTTCGACCGCAGCGATACGCGCGCGAATTTGCGACGGCACTTTGAAGTGGACCGCTTCCACATCGCGATGCCGGCATTGCGGCATTGGCGGCGGAAGGGAAGATGACCGGAAAGGATGTGGCGCGGGCGATCAACCAGTACAGGATCGAGAGCGGGAACCCGAATCCGGTTGGGGTTTGATTTCTTTTCTAACCGCGCGCTAAAGCAGCGGCACCGCGTCCTTTGACACACTGTCCTCACGGGTTTAGGTAAGTTCAGGCGTGAGGCTTCAAGTGGTCCGGCCACTTTTTTAAAGGAATCGAGCAATGAATATTTCAAAGTGGGTGCTGGGCGTGGCGAGCCTGCTCGTAGCCGCTGGGGCGTCGGCAAGCCACACCCCCCTCAACACTGGATTTCGCCTGCACGACGACGTCGTGCGCGACGGCCGCGCCGACATCCTCTTCAAGGGCGGGACGGCGCTGGCCTACTGGACCATCGGCGGTTCCGACAAACAGCCTGTGATCACCAGCTCCTACGCGGGCGATGCAGGCCCCGGCTACACCGTTGTCGCCGTCAGCGACTTCGACGGCGATCGTTCGGCAGACGTCCTGTGGACGAACGGCTCCCACCTGAAGCTATGGGTCAACAATGGCGCCGGCGGTTACACGCCCGTATCGGTCGGAACCTACGGCGGCGGCTGGGAGCCCTTCGCCGCCGACGACATCAACGGCGATGGCAAGTCCGACGTGTTCTTCCGCGGGTCGACCCACCTGGCCTATTGGCTGATGGACGGGCCGACCGTGATCAGCAGCAGCTACGCCGGCAATGGCGGGGCCGGTTGGCGCGTGGTCGCCATCGATCGTTTTCGCCACGGAATCACCCTCAATGTGGTCTGGACCAATGGCTCGCAGCTCAAATTCTGGAATTGGTCGGGCCCGTCAAACGGTTTTTACGTCGAGGAGCAGTTCTCGACGATTCCGCGCTATGGCGGCGGCTGGGAACCCTTCGGTTCCGGCGACGTCAACGGCGACGGCGTCGCCGACCTCCTGTTCCGGTCGGGCACGCATGTCGCGTACTGGTTGACCTTCGACAGCACTTCACACGGTTCTTTTCCCGGCGCCGTCAGCTATTACGGTGGAGATGGCGGCCCGGGATTCCGCCCGGTCGCGGTCAGCGACTACGACGGCAATGGCACCGCCGACATCCTGTTCGACAACGGATCGCAATTGAAGCTGTGGCAGTACAGCGGATCGATCGGCTTTACTCCGAGGCTGGTCGGCACCTACGGAAACGGCTGGCGGCCGCTCGAGTTGCGGATATCCGGCAATTAAAAATCAAAGAAGGCCCAAGCGGTGTCGCCTGGCCTGGATCAACTCAAAAAATTAATTATAAAAAGCTCAAATGCCGCATTCGCGCTCGCGATCTCGCGTGCAAAAAAATGCAGTCAGGTTCGTTTTCCAACGCTCTCATGAGTTCCAAAAACGGAAAGCGGGTCAGGTAGCATTTTCCCCTCGAAGTATTTCGGTTCAGGACTTCGGCGTGGTCGGCGTCAACGCCCCCACGCATCACTCCGCGAGACTTCGCTGCCCGCCTTGGACTTCTTGCACGCCTACTGCAGGCCAGCAATCGTCGCGACCACCGCGTCCCGCACCGCGTAACAACGCCACTCACGCCGCACTGACGATCCGATAACGCGCCGCCTTCTAGCGTGATGCCACACCCATCGGATCACCAAGCAGGAGCGGCACATGACCAGCAACAAGCAGCAGGAAGGCCAGCACAAGGGCGACGGCGGTACGGGCAACAATCCTGGCGGCGGACGCAATGAGAATGATGGTTCTGGCAAGGGCGGTAACGGCGGTGGCAGCAGCGACTCCACGCGCGGGCAGGGTAACCAGGGCCAGGGCGGTGGCGACGGCGGGCAGAACCAGTCGCAGCGCCAGAAAGGCGAAGGCGACGACAACCGCGGTAGCGGCGAAGGTCGCAGCGGCAGCGAAAGCGGCAGTGGCAAGAAGTCCGACAACGAGAACGATCGCAGCGGCGGCCGTGAGCGCGGCGAAGGCAAACCCGGTGGTGGCGAAGGCGACAAGAATCACGGCGGCGGGCCGAGCAAGGGCGGCGGTGTCGACGAGGACGGCGGAGGCAAGCAAAGCGGGCAGGACGACGACCAGCGCGGCGGACGTGGTGAAAGCGAACGCGGCCGTGGTGGCGACGATCGCGCCGGACGCAAGGACGATGATCGCGGACGCGGTGGCAATGACAAGGACAACGAAGGCGGCCCCGGCCAGAAGCAGCACGAAGGCAAGGGCAGTGGCGGCCACTGACGCGTCCACCCGGCAATGAAATGCATCCGGGAACGTGATCGTTTCAAGCGGTCATGTTCCCGGAATCTTCATTCCCCAGAAAAATGCCAGCAATACGATTGTCTGATCGTTGAATCCCTGTCCTGACGCTCCTGGACGCAGGCAATTGTGATCGCACCCGGATAGGCGCACGCTCCGGCTTACTGTCATCGACGTCTGGGGAGAACGGTCATGCGGGTCATCATTGCGGGCATCATCGGCGGCTTGGTCATTTTTCTCTGGAGCATGGTCGCGCACACGGTGCTGCCGATTGGCGAGGCCGGGTTCAAGGTGCCGACGCAGCAGGACGCGGTACTTTCAGCCCTGGCGCAATCGGTGGCGGGCGAGGGCGTGTACATGTATCCGAGCATGCCGATGGAGCAGTGGAACGACAAAGCGGCATCGTCCGCCTTCGATCAGCAGAGTCGCGGCAAGCCCTACGCGTTCGTGGTTTACCAGCCGGGCGGCAACCCGGTGAACCAGAGCATGACGCCGAACCTCATCAAGCAATTCGTCACCGACACCCTCGCGGCGCTGGTCGCGGCCTGGATCCTGGCGTTGGGCGCATGGAATTTCGGCCGCCGCGTGCTGGTCGCAGGCGCGCTCGGCCTGTTCGCGTGGCTGGCGATCAGCCTGCCGCAATGGAACTGGTACATGTTCCCGATGAATCTCACGCTCGCCTCGCTGATCGAGCAGGTCATCGGCTGGCTGCTGGCCGGCGCGGCGATGGCGTGGTGGCTGGGGCGCAGGGA
>JALYOU010000277.1 GCA_030856725.1 Pseudomonadota bacterium | reverse complement strand
GATGGCACTGCAGCCGCCGTCCACCGCCGTGCACGGTCATGGACGCGCTGCTGGATGGCGTGCCGCAGCGCTTGCATTGCGCGCTCCAGCCGCAGTCGTGGCAGAGCAGCACGGGGGCGTAGCCGCGACGATTCTTGAACACCAGTACTTGTCCGCCTGCCGCCAGTGCGGCGCGGATCGCGGCGACCAGTTCAACGGAAAGGCCCGCCTGCAAGGGACGCTTGCGCACATCGAGCACGCGCACCGAGGGAGGCAACGCTTCGCCTGCGCGCTGCGTCAGGCGCAGGTGCATGTGACGCCCGGCCCGTGCGTTGTGCAGCGATTCCAGTGACGGTGTCGCGCTGCCGAGAACCACCGGAATGCCCAGCGCCTTGCCGCGCACCAGCGCGAAGTCGCGCGCGTGGTAGCGGATGCCGTCCTGCTGCTTGTAGCTGGCGTCGTGCTCCTCGTCGATCACGATCAGGCCGGCATCCGGCAGCGGCATGAACACCGCCGAACGCGTGCCGACCACCACCCGCGCTTCGCCGCGCCAGGCAGCGGTCCACACCCGCGCGCGTTCGCTGTCGGTCAAGCCCGAATGCAAGGCATGGACGGGCACGCCGAGGCGCGCACGGAACCGCGCCAGTGTCTGCGGCGTGAGTCCGATCTCAGGCACCAGCACCAGCACCTGCCTGCCGCGCGCAAGACAGGCGGCGATGGCGTGCAGGTACACCTCAGTCTTGCCGCTACCGGTCACGCCATCGAGCAGCGTGGCGGCGAAACCGGATTGCGATGCCAATGCGTCGATCGCACTGCGTTGTTCGTCATTGGGTACAGGTCCGGCGTGCGGTTGCGGCGCGAACTGCTGCGTGCTCAGCAAAGTCGGCGGCATCGCGACCCGTTCGGCAAAACCACGCTGCGCCAGCGCAAGCGCCGCCGCTCGCCAACCGGGCATCGCCAGATCGAGGACATCTTGGTCGCGCGGCCCCTGGTGCAGCTCGTCGGCCAAGCGCCGTGGCTTGCCCGCACGCAGACCGTCGCGCGCAGTCTGCCCGGCTTCAGTCAAACGCCATGCCCATGCGTGCGTGTCCGGCAAGGACTCGCCACGGCGCAGCGCGGCCGGCAAGGCGGCGGCGAAGACCTCGCCCAGCGGCGCGTGGGCGTAACGCGCCAGCCAGCGCAGCGACTCGAGCAGCTCGCCGTGGAACAGGGGTTCGTCGTCCAGATAGCCAAGCGCCTGCTTCAGCACAACGCCGTCCTCGCTGCTGCCGGCACCCACCACCACACCGACCAGTTCCCGCGTCCCGAAGGGCACCCGCACCCGTCGCCCGATATCGGCCGCAATAGCACCCTGCCCGGGCGGCGCGCGGTAGTCGAACCAGCGCGGCAGCGGCACCGGCAGGGCGACCTGCAGGACCGCGTGGGCGACAGATTCGGAAGCTAGCGTCATCGGCAAAGTCTAGCGATCCTGTCGCTGTTCGCTGGACCATCAGTTGCGACCGATAGCTGCGCTCTCCGACACGAAGCCCATGCAAGCCCCGGACCCGCAAGGAGATTCGCCCTTATCCACACGAATTGTGGATAACCCTGTGCAAGGTACTGCGGCGCGAGTGCGGAAATACGTGAATTCAGGTGCCATTGCCATGCTGGCTAAAAATACGCCAATCGCAGGAACTTTATTTAAAACAAGAAGTTACCTGTGAAACCTTGCAAACCTACCCGACAGCACCCCCGTGAACGTTATGTCAATGACGACCAGATGACTGCTGTGTACAACCGTTTTCGGCGAGGAACCCCATGACACTCGGCACGGTGCGGCGCAGCACGCATAGTGCGACGTCTGTCAAGTCGTGGGACGACCCGCGCCACGGCTATCATCGTGCGGCAATGATCCACACCCGATGACCGACCGCACCCTGTCCGCCGCCGACGCACCTGCGGCCCTGAACGCCTTCGTTCGCGGCATCGAACGCCGCGCCGCGGTCTTCGCCGAGTTGCTTTGCGGCGACGCCATCGCGGGCGACGCCGCCCTCGCCGCCGCCATCCGCGCCTTCAGCACCCTGTCGAACGCGGCAGCGATGCCGGAGTGGCCGTGGCGGTTCTGGGGGCTGCTGCTGGCGGCGCCACAGTTGCGGCGTGTGGGACCTGGACCATCGAGCAGCGGTTCGCTGGCGCCGTTGTCGGACATGGCCCAAGGTCCGCGCGCCGCCGTCTTGCTGCGACTGGCCGGTGGTCTTGACGAAGCCGATGCCGCGCGTGCGCTGGGTCTGGCGACAGGCACCTACCGCATGGCGCTGCAGCGCGCGCTGCCGCATCGCGCCGATGGCACGGCCGACGCGGATGCATGGAGGGCGCTGGGCGAGGGTGTACAGGCGCGAATCAAGGCGCTGCCGGCACCGCGGCTGGCGCATCTTGCCCGCATCCGCGAAGCAGCGATCTCCGGTAAACCCATGGCAGGGCCGCCCGTGGCCGCGCCATCCGGATCAGGGCGAGCGCCGACGGATGTGGCGACCTCGCCCCGCTGGCAGCGGCCGGCGTTGTACGCGCTTGCCGGGTTGACGCTCGCGGCGCTGGCGACGACGTTTTTAGTGCGAGCGCCGGAGATCGACTCCGATGGGGCACCGCGCATCCGGCGCAGCGAATTGCCCGCCGCCGAGCCGCCGGCGTCAACCTTCGACGCACGCACGGCATTGCTGAGCCACCGCGATTTCGATGTGTTGATCGATGCGCAGGACGAGGCCTTGTCGCGTGAACTCGATTTCCATGCGTGGCTGGCGGCGGAATCGGTGCTGCACACTGCGCGCGATCTCGATGCGGCAGCCGTTTCAGGATCGAGCACCGATGCAAAGCTGGCCGCTGAATTACGAATTGCGCAGGATGTCGAGAGAACAGCAGGGAGCCGCGATGCGCGTTAGGCAGGCATTGAACAAGTCGGATCACGCGTCTGTGGTGGAGCGGCTCAGTCGTTCCCGTGAACGCAGGAATCCAGGTGATTCTTCCACGTGGCGAGGGTGGCTTTACGGTGAGGCTGCGAACATGGATCCCGGACCTCGCGGGAATGCCGTAAAAAAAACATTCATCGATTCGAAACCTGCCTTTTTCCGGACACCGCCCGGCAAACTTCCCACTAATTTGTCGTTTCGCTTCGTAGTCTGCCTGCTGCTGTTTTGTGCAGGCGCAAGCCTTGCATTGCCGCCGGTGCTGTCGCCGCCGCAGCGCATCGAATGGCGCCGCCGCGAGGCCGCCCTCAATGCGATGACGCCGGCACAACGCGCCGGCTTCAGCCGCCGCATCGCCGAATGGGATGCACTGCCCGAGTGGGCGCGGCGTGACCGGCGCGAACGCGCGCTCGCATGGCGCGCGTTGCCGGCGGCTGAACGTGCGCAGGTGGCCCTGGCGGCAACGGTCTTCGCGACCTTGCCGCCGGAACAGCAGCAAACGCTGCGCCGTGAGTTCGATACGCTGGACGGCCGCGACCGGCATGGCTGGTTACTGGGGCCGGTGCTGGGTGTGGATTATCCGCGGCTGCAATCGCTGCTGTCGTATGTGCCGGCCGGGCAACAATCGAAACTGCTCCAGGTGTTGCGCGCAATGTCCGCCGTCGAGCGCGCGGACCTGGCGGTGCTCGCTCAACGCACGCCGCCGGAAGGGCGCGATGCCTTGCGGCGTGCGTTGTTGTCGACGGCGGCCGGGAATCGTAGCGTGTGGTTGCAATCGCAACTCGATCAATGACGATCGAGCAATTTTCAGAGGTGACTTTCTGACTTCTGGCACCTGCCGTAGCCAGGGTGCGCGCGCATAGTCGATTCAACCCGATCGCGGAATGCCGCTTGTGAAGCAATCAAATCCAACCCAGACCTGGCCAAAGCGCTTGTTGCGACACGCCATCCGCTTCCTGCTGACGATGGCTTTGCTGCTTGGCCCCAACCTGGTGTTTTACGGACGCTGGGCCTACCCGGATCAGATTCTGCCTACCGTGACGGCCGCACGCGTGGACCAATGGGTTGCACCTGGTGTTTCGAAGACGTTGGTGGACAACCTGATGGCTGACGTGCGCGGAAGCCGCGAACGCGAAGGCCTGCCTTCGGTCTCTGCCGCCATCGCGTTCGACGGGCAGCTGCGATGGGCGGGCGCGAGCGGGCTTGCAGAGATAGAAACCGATACGGCCGCCACCGTTCGCTCGCGCTATCGGACCGGAAGCGTGGCCAAGCCCATCACCGCCGTTGCGTTGGTGCGTTTGGCGGAGGCCGGTGAGGTCGCCATGGACGC
>JALYOU010000248.1 GCA_030856725.1 Pseudomonadota bacterium | reverse complement strand
CCGCGCGTGGCCAGACGTGCGGCGAGTTCGGCGGGTTGGCTGCGCAACAGGTGTGGGTCGAGCATGGATGCGGATACACGCAAAAGGGGCTGGATTATCCCCGTTTATGCGATGCATCGGCGGGCCGATGGCTCGGGTGTGCCAGAATTCCATCGAATCCACTAAAGAAAAACCGCACATGTCCGATCCAGCACCGCGCCCACGACGTCCCCTGCTCGGCCTGACACGCCGCACCTGGCTGCTGGCGGGCGCGGCATTCCTGATCGGGTTGCTGCTGTTCGCGGTGATGCTGGCGCGGAGCGGCGACGATGGCTTCTTCCGTGTTGCGCCCGTGGCGAAACCCGCCGATACCGCCGAGGAATTCGACCCCCTGCCCGCGCCGATGCCAGGCGAACGAGGCATTGCCGACGATGAGGCCATGCAGCCGCCGGAACAGGACGAACGTCCGTTCATTGTCGAGGAGGCGCCGCCATTGCCACCGCCACCGCCGCTGCCGCTGCCGCCCCGACCTTTCGAACCACAAGCTCCGGAAATTCCAGGACCGACTGGCGTGCCACTGGCACGCGGCGATTCGCCTGAGCCGATCCCAGGCCAGAATCCAGCACCGCGTTATCCGTCGGCTGCGCTGCGTCGCGGTGAAAGCGGTACGGTGGTGGTGCGCGTGAACGTTGGTCCCGATGGCGTGCCGACCTCGACCAGTCTTGTGGAAGGCAGCGGCTCGCGCGATCTCGACCGCGCAGCGCTGGATGCAGTCCGGCGTTGGCGTTTCCGGCCAGCGCAAGTGGACGGGCGGCCGACGGTGGGAACCGCGGTGGTGCCGATCAATTTCCAGGCGGCCCGCTGATTCGCATTTTTTGTAGGAGCCGCTTCAGCCGCGAGCTCCTCCGAGCCGCCAATATCGCGAACCCTCGCGGCTGAGAGCTGCTGCTACATGGCAACAGAATTTTTACTTCCGTCTCACGCAACGCGCACAAAGCCGCATGCCATCCTCGGCTCCGCATTCGCGAGGAGCACGCAGTAATGGTCGATACACCCAACCGTAACGATGAAAACGTCACCGTTGTCCCGCCCGATACTGTGGTTGTCGAGCCACGCAATCGCAGCAGTGGATTGATCTGGCTCGTGCTGTTGTTGGCACTGGCCGCCCTGGGCTGGTGGTGGTTCAGCCAGCGCGCGCACATCGACGACGACGGCACACTGCCGCCGATGGATGGCACCGCGACCACCGCACCGGTCATCGGCGATGGCAATGCGTTGCCCGAGGAGGACGACGGCATGAATCGTGACAGCACGGATCGTGCCGCCACGCCGCGCAAGCCAGCCGCTAAACCGCGCCAGGTTGCGAAGGCAACGACCCCGCGCATCGTCGCAGCGCGCCCCTTGAACAATCCACGGCCAGACTATCCCGCCGAGGCGCAACGACGCGGCGAAACCGGCACCGTGATCCTGCGCGTGAACGTGAACGCGGATGGCAGCGCGGGCGACATTGACTTCGTCCAGCGCAGCGGCTCGCAGGCGCTGGACCGCGCCGCGCAACAGGCGGTCCGCAAATGGACGTTCAATCCGGAGATGCGTGGCGGCGTCGCCACGGCGAGTACGGTCGATGTGCCGGTGACGTTTACGCTGCCGCCGCAGTAACCGCAGAATCGAGAGGTGGGTACGAAAAACGTGCCCACCTCACGAGATGGGGCTAATTTAGAAGCCAGGCTCAGCCCGCTCCCGCAATCCCATTCCGGCCACAGACGCAGTGTCTTCAAACCCGGGAAACGATGTCGCGACATTGGCGACGTCCCTGATCCGCACTTCGCCATTCGCACGTTGCGCCGCCACCGCGAATGACATGGCCACGCGATGATCGCCGTGGCTGTCGATGTGGCCGCCGCGCAATTTACCGCCATGGATCGTTGCGCCTTCTGGTGTTTCATCGACCCGGATGCCGAGTGTGCGCAGGCCTTGCGCCATGCCGGCAATCCGGTCCGACTCCTTGACCCGCAGTTCCGCAGCACCGCGAACAACGGTCGCACCGTCCGCACACGCAGCCGCAATGAACAAGGCCGGAAACTCGTCGATCATGTCCGCGACGTGCACGACCGGCACTTCGATGCCGTGTAGCGGCGCATGCCGCACGACCAGGTCGGCGACGGGTTCTCCGCCCTGCTCGCAGCGCCGCTCTTCGACGATGTCTGCGCCCATCGTGCGTAACACGTGCAGCAACCCGGTACGCCTCGGGTTGAGGCCAACCTGTCGAAGGCGCAATTCCGAGCCCGGCACGATGCATGCGGCGACGATGAAGAATGCCGCGGAGGAAAAATCCGCCGGCACCACGACATCGGTCGCGCGCAGGCGATATCCGCCGCTGAGTCTGGCGAAACCTGGGTTGTACTCCACCGGATAACCGAATGCCGACAGCATGCGCTCGGTGTAATCGCGCGTGGGTTGTTCGCGCACAAAGGTTTCGCCGTCGGCGTACAGGCCAGCGAGCAGGATCGCGGACTTCACCTGCGCGCTGGCGACATCGGAGGTGTATTCGATGCCGCGCAAGGCACGGGTGGCATGCACCCGCAAAGGCGGCATGTCGCCATCGGCAGCGTCGATGCGCGCACCCATGCGCCGCAAGGGGTCGGTGACGCGGCGCATTGGACGTTTCGACAAGGAAACATCGCCCACCAGTGTGCTGTCGAAGGCCTGACCGGCCAGCAAGCCTGTGAGCAGGCGCATGGCGGTGCCGGCGTTGCCGCAGTCCAGCGGCGACGGTGATGCGGCCAGCCCATCGACGCCGACCCCATGGATGAGACGGACGCCAGGTTCCGGCGTTTCGATCTCCACGCCCAGTTGCTGGAAGATCGCGGCGGTCGCGCGCGTGTCCTCACCTTCGAGAAACCCCTCGATGCGTGACACGCCATCGGCGATCGCTGCGAGCATGATCGCGCGATGCGACACGGACTTGTCGCCGGGAATGGCGATGGTCCCATGCAGAGGACCGCCGCGCGATGCGATCCAGTCGGTCATGGGGATGTCTCTGCCAAAGCCTCAAGCAGACGAAGGTTTTCACGCGCGTCGCCCACTGTGATGCGCAGGCATTCCGGCAAACCGTATCCCGCCATCGGACGCAGTACGACGCCGCGCGCGATCAGGGCGGTCTCGATGTCCGGCGTGTCCGGCCCGAATTCGACGAGCAGGAAATTGGTCTGCGACGGAAACACGAATAGGCTCCGCGCGCGCAAGGCCTCAGCCAGTAGCCTGCGTTGCTCCGCATTGCGCCCACGCACCGACTGCAGGTGCACATCGTCGCCAAGCGCGGCTTCGGCGGCAGCCAGACCAATGCTGCTGACGTTAAAACTTTCGCGCACGCGCTCCATCACCGCGATCAGCTGCGGATGCGCGACGGCGTAACCGATCCGCAATCCCGCAAGCGCGTAGGCCTTGCTGAAGGTGCGGGTCACGATCAGGTTCGGGTATCGCGCGAGCAGTGGCAATGCAGACTGGACCTGCGTCGCATCAGCGAGTTCAGCATACGCTTCGTCGACGACGACCAGCACATCGCCGGGAACCTGCGCCATGAAGGCCGCAAACGCACCGGCGCCGAACCACGTTCCGGTCGGGTTGTTCGGATTGGCGAGATACACCACGCGCGTCGTTGCCGTGATCGCGACAGCAATGGCATCCAGATCGTGACCGTATGCCATCGCGTGATGGCGCGACAGCGCATCGGCGATCCGCAGCATCGCCCCAGCACCTTGCGCCGCCAGTGCGTACACGGCGAATCCGTACTGCGACACCACCACGTCCACGCCCGGGCCAGCGAACACCTGCGCGAATTGCATCAACAGTTCATGCGAGCCATTACCGAGCAGGATCTGATCGGGTGTGACGCCGTGCTTCGATGCAAGTGCGCGCTTGAGATCGCCGCCGAGCGGGTCGGGATAGCGATGGATCGCAGGTAAGGCATCGAGGATCGCTGCACGCACACGCGGGCTCGGGCCGTAGGGATTTTCGTTGGAGCCAAGTTCGATCAACTGCCCGGCAGCAAACCGCCGCCGCAACGCGACCAGATCGTGTCCCGGATCGTAGGCGCGCAGGCGCTGTAGCCCGGGCTGCGCCAGTTTCTCGAAATCGACTTGAGCCGTCACTGCCTCAACGGTCATAGCACCGCCACGGGATACGAACCCAGGATGCGCACGTCACCGGCGCTCGCCTCGATCTCGGCGAGTGCGTCACGCAGCGGCGATTCGTCGACATGGCCGTTGACGTCGATGAAAAACGCGTACTGCCACAACGCGCCATGCGCAGGCCGCGACTGGATGCGGTTCATGCTGATGCCGCGTCGAGCGAGCGGTTCCAGCACGCCATACAGGGCGCCGGGCTTGTCGCGAATAAAAATGAGCAGTGAGGTGCGATCGTGTCCGGACGACGGGAACAATTCGCGCCCCAGCACGAGAAATCGCGTGGTGTTGTCGGAACGATCCTCGATCGGACCGGCGATGGCTTTGAGGCCGTACACATGTCCCGCCGATTCTCCGGCGATGGCGGCAGCGTCGTCGGCGTTGCGCGCACGGCGGGCAGCTTCTGCATTGCTCGACGTGGCGATGCGTTCGGTGCGCGGCAGGTGCTGGCGCAGCCACGCGCCGCACTGCGCGAGCGACAGCGCATGCGAGTACACGCGCTCGATGTCCTCGATGCGGCCGGTGCGCGACAACAGGTACTGGTGCACGCGCAGTTCGACTTCGCCGCAGATCATGAGCGGCGAGGTGAGGAACATGTCGAGCGTTGACTGGATCGTGCCCTGCCCTGAATTCTCCACCGGCACCACACCGAAATCCGCATGGCCCGCAGCGACTTCCTGAAACACTTCCTCGATGCTGGCGAGCGGCAAACCCTTGGCCGAATGGCCGAAATGCTTGTGCACGGCCTGCTGCGAGAACGTGCCTTCCGGGCCGAGGTAGCCAATCTTCAGCGGCTCCTGCTGGGCAAGGCAGGCCGACATGATTTCGCGGAACAACCGCACCAGCGTCTCGTCGCCGAGGGGACCGTCGTTGCGATCGACGACGCGTCGCAATACCTGCGCCTCGCGCTCGGGCCGGTAGTAATCAACGGCCGCAGCGAGTTTGCCCTTGGCCTTGCCGACCTGGTGCGCCCACTTGGCGCGCTCGGCGATCAAGGCCTGAATCTGATGGTCGATGCCGTCGATCTGGGTGCGCACATCGGCGAGGTCAGGTTTTGGCGTAGAACGTTTTGCGACGAGCGGCTTTCGTTTGACGCCACTGCTCGTGGCAACTTTTCCTTTCTTTGTCGCGTCCGATTGTTTACGTGTCATCGCTGATCGTCCTGCAGAAAGCTCTGAACAAGTCAAACCGCGCGAAAGCTCGTGCTCGTCATTCCCCATGTCTGTAATTTGGCAGAGCAACGCGCATTACTTCACGGAAAGTCCACTGGCATGGGTTCCCGCCTTCGCGGGAATGACGAGCTACAAGGTGCGCGGTTGTAACACTCCCACACAACCGGCTCTACAAAGCAATCGTCATGTTGTCATGCCCACACGAAGCGCTAGCACGAATTTCACCCGTGCTGCCGCTGGAAATTCTGCATGAACTCCGCGAGCGCCTGCACCCCTTCCTCCGGCATCGCGTTATAGATCGACGCGCGCATGCCGCCGAGCGCGCGATGGCCTTTCAATGAGATCAGCTGCGCTGCCTGCGCCTGTTGCAGGAACGGCTTGTCCAGCGATTCGTCCTTGAGGAAGAAAGGAATGTTCATGCGCGAACGCACGGGGGGATCGACTTCGTTGCGATAGAACCCGCCGGAGCCGTCGATGACTGAATACAGCAGCGCCGACTTGCGCGCGTTGCGGCGCGCGAATTCGGTGACGCCGCCTTCGGCCAGCATCCACTTGAACACCAGTCCGGCGAGATACCAGTTCCATGTCGGCGGAGTGTTGAGCATGGATTCGCCCTTGACGTGCGAGGCGTAGTTGAAGATGTCAGCGCGCGGCTGCCCGGCGCGTTCGAGCAGGTCGCGGCGCACGATGACGACGCTGACGCCCACCGGCCCGAGATTCTTCTGCGCGCCGCCGTAGATCAGTCCGTATTTCGACACCTCTAGCGGTTCGGACGCGATGCTGGAACTGAAATCGGCAAACAGCGGCACGTCGCCGACATCAGGCGTGTCGCGGAATTCCACGCCGTGGATGGTTTCGTTGGCAGTGATGTGGACGTAGGCCGCGTTGCCGTCGAGCTGCCATGTGTCGCGCGCGGGGATCGTGCGGAACCCGCTGTCTTCGCTATTGGCTGCGATATTGACGCCTACATATGGCTTGACCTGCTTGACCGCGGTCTTGCCCCAGTGACCGGTCACGACGTAATCCACGCTTTGCCCCGGCGCGGCGAAATTGAGCGCGATCAGCGCCTGCTGCACCGTGGCGCCGCCTTGCAGGAACAGCACGGCGTAGTCGTCGGGAATCGACATCAGCGTGCGCAGGTCGGCTTCGGCTTCGGCCGCGACGGCCATGAATTCCGGGCCGCGGTGGCTGAGTTCGACGATGGATGCACCCACGTTGTGCCAGTCGAGCATTTCTTCCTGTGCTTGACGCAGGACAGCCTCGGGTAGCGTGGCGGGTCCGGCGCTGAAGTTGTAGGCACGTGGCATGGGGCGTCCTTGGCAAAGGTGTCGGAGAAAGCGTTGGGCAAGTATGCCGCAGCGCAACATCGTCGGGTGGACCTCGAGTTGCTGGAACACGCCGTTCGTGGAAGCCGGTCCAAGTGCTACTTCTTCAAATCGCCCTGGTTCTCATGCAACTCCGGCTTGAACGGAATGGCCGGCGGCGGCCGCGCGATGGCGGGCTGCTCAAAGAGTTTTTCCGAGTCGCTCAATCCACAACCGCCACCGGCTTGCAGGATCGACACCACGCATTCCAGCCGCTTGCTGGTGCCGGGAATCGGGATCGACAATGTCTTGATGCCCCTGCGCACCCATTCCTGC
>JALYOU010000216.1 GCA_030856725.1 Pseudomonadota bacterium | reverse complement strand
CGCAGCGTGACGCCCTCACGCAGCTGGGTTGCACCGGCATGCAGGGCCTGCTGTTTGGCGGCGCGGGTACCGCGGAACGCTTCATCGGGCTGTTGGGGCACGCCGGGGAGAAAACCGGCGCGCAAAGTCTTGTCGACCAGTATGCGAACCTGTTCGGCGGAAAAAGCCAGTAGATAGCGGAATGACAGCTTCGCTGTTGAGGAGCGCTTCGCGCAGCGGCTTCGCAGTATGCCGGGGCAACCTCTGGAATCACGATCGACACGTCACCGTCCGGAGGAAGCGACTGCGTCGGTTCCGCCCTACGATGAGTCATGGGTTAGCCTGCGTTGTGGCCAACCGTAGCCAGGAGTCGCGCTTGAAGGAATCGAACAGAACGCCATGATCAACAACCATGTACTGCGCAGCATCCGTTACATGCTGGATTTCAGCGACACGCACGTTGTCGAGACGATCCGGCTGGCGGATGCGGATTTCGATATCGACAAGGAAGACGTCAACGCCTTCCTGAGGAAAGACGACGACGAGGGTTACGCCGAGTGCAGCGACCGGGTACTCGCGCATTTCCTGGACGGACTGATCATCCATTACCGAGGCAGGGATCCGGGCGCGCCGCAGCGGCCGGTGGAAGCGCGCGTCACCAACAACCTTGTCCTGAAGAAATTGCGTGTGGCCTTCGAGTTGAAGGACGTGGACATGCACCAGGTCTTCGTGGAGGCCGGATTCCCCGTGTCCAAACCCGAACTCTCAGCGCTGTTCCGACAGCCCGGCCATCACAATTACCGTGCCTGCGGTGATCAGATGCTGCGCAATTTTCTCAAAGGGCTGACGTTGCGGGTGCGGGGCGCGTGATGTCGCCGGAAAAACGCAGGCCGGACAGCCGGAGGCTGGTCTCAAAAGGGACGAGCGCAGCCAGCCATCCAAGGACGTTGTTCTCAATGATTAACGCCCATGGATTTTGGCCTTCGCGGGAGTAACGAGTAAAAAAGTCGCGCCGAATCGGTTGCAAGCGGTACGAAACCCAACAGGACCTTGCATGCGCACTGCACGCGCCATCACGCTGACTTCCCTCGCAATGCTCGCGTTCGCCGGCAATTCTCTGCTCTGCCGCGTTGCCCTTGAGCACACCAACATCGATCCCGCCAGCTTCACTGTCATCCGATTGCTGTCCGGTGCAATCACCTTGTGGCTGCTGGCGAGCCTGCGTCGTGGCAAGCGCACCGGCGCGGGCGACTGGCTCTCCGCATTTGCGCTGTTCGCGTACGCGGCCGGGTTTTCGTTCGCCTATGTCAGCCTCCCGGCTGCGACCGGCGCCCTGCTGTTGTTCAGCGCGGTGCAGTTCACGATGATCGGGCACGGCCTTTGGACGGGCGAGCGGCTGCGTGCGCTGCAGGTAGGCGGTCTGCTGCTCGCGTTTGCGGGGCTGGTCGGCGTGTTGCTGCCGGGCCTGTCGGCACCCTCACCGCGCGGCGCTGTCCTGATGCTGGGTGCTGGAGTTGCGTGGGGCGTGTATTCGCTGCGCGGCAAAGGGGTTGGCGATCCCACGCGCGTGACGGCAGGCAACTTCCTGCGCGCGGTGCCATTCGCAATGCTGCTGGTCCCGTGGATGCCGAAGGACCTGCCGCCGGACGGCGTTGGCGTCGGGTATGCGATCGCATCGGGCGCGCTGGCGTCGGGCATCGGCTACGCGATCTGGTATGCGGCGTTGCCGCTGCTACGTGCGAGCACGGCAGCCACGGTGCAGCTGAGTGTTCCGGTGATCGCTGCGATGGGCGGTATCGCCTTCCTCGCAGAACCGGTGACGTTGCGGCTGGTGCTGGCATCGATTGCCGTGCTGGGCGGGATCGCGCTGGTGATCCTGCATGCGCACGCAAGGCCGGACGAGCGAGCACTGTCGTGAGACGCATCCCCGGGGGAACGATGACGCCTTGCGTTTTCCCTGCACGCGCATGCGGAGTTCATCACTCGCATCGCCTGATTGTCGCGCTGGTTTAACGACGTTGGCGACATGCTCGGGGTGCTTCGAATTCCGGAGCGGTTCGACAACCTGGAGCGTAATGATGAGCGGCAAACGATCGCAGGACACCGGAACGCCGGCAGGCACATCACCCCGCGAGTATCCGCATGGGTCCGGAGACAGGAACACGAAATCCCCGCTGCAGCCTGACGATGACAAAAAGTTTGATGGTGGGACGCAACGCGACGCATCGCCCGATGGTGAAAACAAGGCAACGGATGGGACATGACGGGAAATGGATTTCCCGTCGCAGGCACACGCCGAGGCGTTGCCCCTGCCTTTGATTCCGAAGGTGCCTGGGGCGCAGAAGCTACCCCAGGCTGGATTCCAGACTAATCGACCTTGTTGATGATGTTGGGATCTGCGGCCTGCTGATCCGCACCTTCATCGGGCTGGATGCCCGTGCTCCTCGGATCCGCATCGCGTTTCCGATCGCCATCATCCCTGTCGAGCCCTTCATCCTGGTCGCGTGGATGCATCGTGTTCATCGCGTACTCCTGGAAGTGGCGACGTGGGGAGGCCAAGCCCCGACGGGAACGTCGCGTAGCCGGTCGGGAGAGTGAGCTTACGCCTGTCGCGGGGTAATGTGTGATGGAGTTCACGGTTGAGCGTGATTGCTGGTGGTGAGGTGCTGCGGGGCAGGGATGCGGTGCTCGCGCAGCAGTCCGATGAAGCGTGGGTCACGAAAGCCGGACGTCCACAGCTCCGGCAGCAGCGCACGCGCTTCGGATATTCGTCCAAGCCCCAGCAGGGCCTCGACCTGCAGCGCCCGCAGGCGCGGATCGTGTTGGCCCAGGGATTGGGTCTTGCAGGTGGCCAAGGCCTGCCCGCGCAGCGTCGCCGCGCGGTCCGGATACTCTGCAACGGCCGCGAGCAGCAACCGCGCACGCACGGTGGCCAGCACGGTGTCGCGGTTTTCTGCCTGGCCGATGAGCTGCGGCTCAAGTATTCCCAAGGCCAGGCGCGCTTCGTCGCGCGCGGTTGCAGTGTGGCCGCGCACGCGGGCCTGGGCTCCCTGTTCGATGTGCGCGACGGCCAAGGCGCGCTGCCAGCTGGCATTCGCCGGATCCTGCCGCACCAGCCGCTTGAAAACATCCAGGCCGCGCGCGGCCTGTACCTGCGCCGCGGTTTCGTCGCCGGCGGTGCGAAGCCACCGGGCCAGTTCAATGGCGTAGAGGCCATCGTCTTCCTGGAACGACGTGTTCTCGGCATCGACAATCAACAGACGCGCGACCTCATCCAGCGCCTGGCGCAGATGCGCGATGCCAGCGTCGACGTCGCCGGCCAGCGCCATGGTGCGTCCCAGCGCGGCGCGCGAAAGCACGACGCGCTCGGCCTGGTCGTTGGCTTGCGGATCGCGCCGGGCCAGGCCGGCCTGGATGTCGAGGTCGGCTTTGTATTGCGCGATCGCGGTCGTGAGGTCACCACGCAACAGCGCCATCTTGGCGAGGTTGTTGTGCGCCAGTCCCGTCTGCGCCACCCACTTGCTGTTGCCGGGGTCGATGCCGACGAGCTCGCGCGACGACGCCAGCAGCGCCTCGTACTGCTTCTGCGCCTGGTCGATGCGCCCACGGCCTTCGAGCACATGCCCCATGTTGTTGTTGATCGTGGACAGTTGGTAAAGCAGATCCGGGTCCGCGGGTGCGAGTGGCCTGGCGCGCAGCAGCACGCGCTGCGCGGCGCCGAAAGCTGTTTCCGCCTGCTGCAGGTCGTCGTGGTACCAGCGTGCCGTGCCGATGTAGGTGAGGATTTCGGCATGGGCCAGTTGACGCTTGATATCGGTGGGCGCTGACCGCGCGAGGGTCTGCGACAGCGCGGCGGCCGCCTGGTAACTCTGCAGCGCTTGCGGAAGATGCCCTTGATCGCGACGCACGTTGCCGATTTTCACCAGCGTCTGCGCGCGCTGCTCGAGCGACTGTGCGGTGACATCGGTGGTTGGCAGCGATTTGAAGTACGCCATGGCTTGGTTGTTCACCGTTTCCATGATGTCCAGCCGCGACACCTGCGACAGTTTTTCGCTCAAGTCGCCCAGCATGAAATCGACCAGCGCTTCCGCCTGTTTCTGCCGCCGTTCGGCCGCGTTGCGTGCGATCACAGCCTGCACCGCCAGGGCACTGGTGATCAGCATCACCAGTACCGACACAGCAGAGATGGCGAGCAGGCGCCGCTGCCGCCGGGCGACTTCGCGTTGGCGCAACGTGTCCAGGCTCACGCCTAGCAATCCGGACAACAGCTTCAGCCGCGCCAACGACTTGCCGTCCTTGTGCGGCCGGACATCGGCCGCGAGTGGCTCGGCGGCTTCCGTGCCCAGTACGCCATCGGCGTCCGGTTCGAAGCGGAGTGCCGGCGCGAAACACTCGCGTTCGTCGCCGGCACCGGGATCGCCTGCGACGATCAGGCAGGAAATCCTGTTGCCGCGGCCGGTGCTCTTGAAACGCAGGATTTCCTTGTTGACCCACGGTGAACGCGCGGCGTCGGGGGAGCAGACAACGATCAGCGCTTCGGAATCATCGAGCGCTTCCTGGATCTTCGGCGTGAGTCCGCCGGCGCTGGACAGGTCTTCGCGATCCCGGAACACAGGGGTGAGGCGATCCGGCAGCGGTCCGAACTCACCCTCACTGCCGCGCAGCCGCGAAGGCACCTGGTAGCCCTCCAGCGTCCGGTGCAGCCAACGCGTCCACTGCGCGTCCTTGTGGCTGTAGCTGATGAAAGCGCGATAGCGCATCCGTCTCCCCGGCCAGGCGTTGCAGAAGTCCGAACGCAGGACACCCGGATAGACGCGAACCGGATGAAGGTCAAACGCGGATGCTCCCGTGGGACGGACAGCCGCATCGCATGGTATTCGCTCGTGGGAGCGACGGAAGTCGCGACTGACAGGAAAAGGCGCGACTCCCGATGGCCGCATGTTGCCATCCCTCCCACCCAGCACGCCGCCGCTGCGACGCGAAGCGCGCGCATTGTTTACGCTAGGCGCGAGCGGCACCTGCGCCGCAGGGGCACGCCATGTCTCCCAGCCACGCGCACACGCTGCTCGCCCACAGCCTGGTCATCGGGCTCACCGGCCATCGCCACCTGCGCGAGGCCGACATTCCCGCATTGCAGGGCGCGGTACGCAGGTTCTTCGCAGACCTGCAGGCGCGTTATCCCGAATTGCCGCTGGTGCTGCTCTCGCCGCTGGCCGAAGGCAGCGACCAACTGGTCACGCAGGTCGCGTTGGAACTAGGCCTGCGGGTGATCGCGCCGCTGCCGCTGCCGCTGGAACTGTATCGCGGCGATTTTGAAAACCCACAGGACCTGCAGCGACTTGACGCGCAGTTGGCCCAGGTGGAGTGGCTGGAGTTGCCGCTGGCGCGGGGCATGACGCGCGAGTCGGTTGAAGTGCGTGGACCCTCCCGCGACCGGCAGTACGCGCAGGCCGGCATTTTCATCTCCCGTCACTGCCACGTGCTGCTGGCGCTGTGGGACGGCGACGAATCTGAGCAGGTCGGCGGCACCGCGCACGTGATGCGCTTCCATCTGCAGGGCACGCAGCGCGACGACGTGGAACGGCGCCACGCGGCTGCGACGCTGCTGGGGCCCGACAAGGAAAACATCGTCTATCACATCCTCACCAGCCGCAGCCTCACCAACCGCAGCGTCGCCAACCGGCACGTCGCCGCCAGCCCCGCGGAACCACACGGGCGTTGGCTGACCGACGACGCCGACGTGGACGACGAAACCATGGAAACAAGCGCGATGCTGCCGCAGGTGTTTGCGCAGATGTTCGAGCGCCAAGCCGCCTTCAGCACCGACGTGCAGGAGTACGCAACACAGATCGACGCGCAAGCGGATGTTTCATCCGATGCCGCGGCGTGCCCGGTCTGGCGTGCATTCCGTGCGGCCGACTGGCTTGCGCGCACCTACCAGCGGCGCGTCGCGCGCGTGCTGTTGACTACATATGTGCTGGTGGCGCTGATGGGCTTCACGTTTTTCGCCTACACCGACGTGATGAGCAACGATGTGGTGATCTATGGCTTCCTTCTGTTCTTCATGACCGGGATGGGAGTGACCGCGATCGCCAGCCGCCGCGCGTGGCAGCGCAAATACCTCGACTACCGCACGCTGGCCGAGGGATTGCGCGTGCAGTCGTATTGGCGACGGGCGGGTATCGTGACCACCGGCACATCGGCGTTCGCGCAGGACAATTTCTTGCAGAAGCAGGACGTGGAACTGGGCTGGATCCGCAACGTGATGCGCGGCGCGAGCCTCGACGGCATGCTGGCGCCAGCAACGGCCCATGCCGCCGACGTGGACGCGGTGATCCGCGAATGGATCGGCACGCCGGGTTCGGGCGGACAACTGGCTTATTACACGGATGCATCGAAGCGGCGCTCGCTGTTGCATCACCGCGCGGAGCGGTGGGGCAGGGTCTGCATCGGGCTTGGCGTCGGCCTCAGCGTGCTGCTGGCGCTGATGGCGCGGCAGTTCGATGTGCAGCTCAAGCAGGCACTGGTGTCGGTGATGGGATTGCTGTCGGTAGCGGCCGCGGTGCATGAGGCGTACGTGCACAAGAAGGCGGACAAGGAACTGATCCGCCAATACCGCTTCATGCAGCGCATCTTCGTGTCCGCCCAGCGGAGGCTGGATGGCGGCGCTGGCCTGGAAGAGCGCAAGCGCATCCTGTTCGCACTCGGTGAAGCGGCGCTCACCGAACACGCCGAATGGACGCTGATGCACCGGGAGCGCCCGCTGCCGCGCTCGCGCATCTGAGCCGGCGAGAGGTAGGAAAGGGCGCCATCCAGACACTGATCCGTCCACGCCAATCCGTGTGCGCATCGTTCAGTGCTCCCCCGATAAAATTTCGGCTTCAGATCAACTTTGTTCACGGAGGCGACATGGCAACCGGCTGGGCAGGCGATGGCGCGGTGCAGGACCAGATCGACGCGACCATCAAGGACGGCATCGAGCGTGCGCGCAGCCAGCTGCCACAGGGGCCGGGCCTTGCGCGCTGCGAGGACTGCGACGAACCCATTCCGAAAGCACGTCGCAAGGCCGTACCCGGCGCGCGCCTGTGCGTGCCGTGTCAGGAACTGCACGACGACGAACAGCACGCCGCCAGCGGTTACAACCGGCGTGGCAGCAAGGACAGCCAACTACGCTGACACCGCCGCACGGCGTAATGCGTCCATGCCGCGACATTGCGCAACGCTTATTGCGTGGAACTGCGCTGGCGTTAAGGCGTCAGTCGCCGCGATCAGGCACTCTAGCGCCCCCCGGACCGGCCACCCGGCGGTTGCAACCACTCGCGCCGCACCGCTTTTTCTTCTGAGACCGCATGAAAATCCCCACTGGCCTGCAAGCGCTCATCGACGATGGCGTGATCGATGAAGTAACGCGCCCGCTGAAAAGCGGCAAGGAAGCGGCCGTCTACGTGGTGCGTGCGGGCGATGAGGTCCGCTGCGCCAAGGTCTACAAGGACATGGCGCAGCGCAGCTTCCAGCAGCGCGTGCAGTACCAGGAAGGCCGCAAGGTACGCGGCAGCCGCGAGGCGCGTGCGATCGGCAAGGCCAGCAAATACGGCCGCAAGCAGCAGGAAGACGCCTGGAAGAACACCGAGGTCGAGGCGTTGTACCAGCTGGTCGATGCGGGCGTGCGCGTGCCGCAGCCGTTCGGATATTTCCATGGTGTGCTGGTCATGGAACTCGTCACCGATGCCGATGGTTTCGCAGCGCCGCGGCTGGGCGAAGTGGAATTCACGCCCGACGAGGCGCGCGCGCATCACGCCTTTCTCGTCCGGCAGGTCGTGCGCATGTTATGCGTCGGCCTGATCCACGGCGACCTCTCGCAATACAACGTGCTGGTCGCGCCCGAAGGCCCGGTCATCATCGACTTGCCGCAGGTCGTCAGCGCGGCAGGCAACAACGCCGCGCGCGCGATGCTGCAGCGCGATGTCAACAACCTCACTGCGTGCCTCGGCCGTTTCGCACCGGAACTGCTCGAAACGTATTACGCCGAAGAGATGTGGGCGTTGTTCGAAACCGGGGATCTGCGTCCTGACAGTGTGCTTACAGGCGACTACACGCCTGACGAACGCGATATCGATCTCGACGCCGTTCGCTATGCCATCAACGATGCACGCGAGGAGGCCTTGATCCGGCAGCAGGGACGCGAGGCCGCGGCGGAGATGGATTGATCTCCCCTGTCGCGCGACTCCCTGCAGATCAGGTCGGTAATATGCCAGGGGCAGGAATCGCCAGCGTGACCAGTTCGGCCGTCCAGTCCTCGGCAAATACCCGCATCTGATCCGCGAGATATGCGCTGCCGCGTGTCTGCGTGGGCGCGACGGGACTAATGGTTGCTGCCTCAGTCAACGCCTCGCGCCATTCCGCAAGCAGGCCCTTCGCTGCGTCGTTCGCCCTTGACGGTCAGCATGCCTTTGTCCATCTGAACTTCAATGTCCTGCGGATCGACGCCTGGTACGTCGGCATACAGCACAAAGCGGTGGGCTTCTTCCTTGATGTCAACGCGCGGTATCCATTGACTGGTGACAACCAACGATTCATCGGCGGATCCATTCTGGTAGAGGCTCCCTTCGAACAAGCGATCGAAGACTTGTTTGAGGGGATCTTGTGCAACGGTTTGGGCCAGTTGGGATAGCGGGTCAGGGTACTCATCACAATCCTCCCGTGTCGAAGATGAGCTTTCGAATGTTGTTGGCATTTGTTCAGGCTTTCCTCGCTGCTAGGTCACGTGCGGCAATCGAATCACTGACTACCCCGGTACGCTATGGAGATGGCACCGCCCATCGACCGTCGTGACCCCGCGGGCCCGACGCTCAGCCGCGGCCTGTGCTTCCTGTACGTGCTGCCAAGCGCATACGAGGATCAGCTGAAACTCGGCTTCTCGCGCACGCCGCTGGACCGGCTGCAATCGTTGCACAGGCGCTGGTTCGAGGTGTTCGATCTCGACCGCGCCTTCCTGGTCGAAACCGAAACCGTGCGCGATGCGCGCACGCTGGAACTCGCGCTGCGCCGTCAGCTCGTCGAGCACAACGCGCCCGCGCCACTGACGGTGCGGCATGAGGCAGGCGGCCACACCGAGTGGTATCGCGGGGCGTATGCGCAACTCGCACTGGCGGCCGCCGAATTCCTGCAGCAAGGTTACGTCGTACACGATCCGTTGCAGCCATGGCTGCGGCATGCACTCTGCGTACGCGGCGAACTGTTGTTCTCATGGACGCAGGTGATGCTGACGCCGGAAGAACTGGAGTCCATCGCCATCGCTGCATTCACGCCGCAACAGTCCGTGGTGCGCGATGCCCTGGACGCCTATGCGGCGTTGGACATCGACTTGGAACCACTGCTGCCGGAATCCGTGCTGCGCTGGTATCAAAAGGTTTCGAGTAATTCGTAACGGAGTGCGACTAACGTAGGTTGGCTTCTCCAACCCAACTGCGTGTTCCCGAAATCGCTGGGTTGATGAACCTAACCCAGCCTACGAATAGCGCGCTTCCTGGTGACACTCGAAACCTTCTTTGCAACTTTTGTTTTCTTCTCCGCCTTCGTATCGATTTCCACCCACGTCGGCGCATGATCGCTGGCCTTGGCCAGGTCGCGCACCCACGTATCCACGCCCGCAGCCGTCAACTTCGGTGCGAGGTCGGCGCTCAGTAACAGATGGTCGATGCGCAATCCCGCATTCCGTGGCCAGTGCTGGCGAAAATAATCCCAGAACGTGTAGATGCGTTCGTTCGGATGAATCGTGCGCAATGCATCGGTCCAGCCTTGCGCCAGCAGCCGTTCGTAACATGCACGGCTCTCGGGTTGCATCAGCGCGTCCTTCAACCATGAGCGTGGGTTGTAGACGTCGAGGTCGGTTGGGATCACGTTGTAGTCTCCGGCCAACACCACCGGATGCCCGCTCTTGTACAACTTCGCCGCGTGATTGATGAGCCGCTCGAACCACGCGAGCTTGTAATCGAACTTCGGGCCCGGTTGCGGGTTGCCGTTGGGCAGATACAGGCAGCCGACGATGACGCCATGCGCGGCCGCTTCCAGATAGCGGCTGTGTGTATCGGATGCATCACCCGGCAGACCGCGCCGGCTCTCCAGCGGCTGCATGCCTTTGGCAAGGATCGCCACGCCATTCCACGAGGTCTGCCCTTGCCAGATCGCGCCATAGCCGGCATCGCCGATGGCATCGACCGGAAACGCCGCGTCCGCTGCCTTGAGTTCCTGCAGGCAGGCGATGTCGGGCTGCTCGCGCTCCAGCCACTGCAGCAGATGCGGCAGTCGCGAGCGGATGCCGTTGACGTTGAAGGTCGCGATCTTCATCGCGCGAAGGGTAGGGCGCTGTGGCGTGGACGCATGGTGAGCAATTCGATCGACGTCGTGGGAATGCTCTTTGCGTAGGAGCGGCTTCAGTCGCGAGCTTTTTGAATGAAACAAAAGCTCGCGGCTGAAGCCGCCCCTACGAGGAGCAACAACCCGATGCGCGGACTCGCACAGATCTCACGTAACGTCCTTTACATTGCGTGTTCGACCAGCATGCGGAGCTCACCATGACCACCAGCTCGCAACAGACCGTCCTTACCGACGAGGAAATCGCCTGTCTCCGCGATCTCGCCAAGGGCAACGCTCGGCCGGCCGAAGCGCCCGAAATGTGCGCATTGATCGCCAAGGGCATGATCCAGTCGCAGTCCGGTAGCTGCGCGCTGACGCCGGCGGGAATGCACGCCGTGAATGTGTCAGGGCCGGGAAACGTACCGGGCATCGATGGTTGATACAGGGGGAAATGAACTTTCGAGAGTCTGAAGTCACGCTAGGCCACATAGAAAACCCGGGCGAGGCAGACATCACTCCGGCCCGATTCGTGGCGCTATAGCCTTGCTTGAACGGGTAACGACAGGGTCAAGCATGCAGCGACGCGCATTCATGTCGCAAATGAATGTCATGAGCAACATGCCGCCACTTGGGAGAAAAGAACCCTTGGCCGATCCGGAGCCCGTGCCTCCCGTCGCCCCGCAACCCGGCGATTGCTGCGGCGAAGGCTGCCCGCATTGCGTGCTTGATTTGTACGACGCGGCCGTCGAGCGTTACCAGGCAGATCTGGCGGCATGGAAGGTGCGGCAACGCTCTTCGCAATGACGCATGGCACAGCGGGTTCACGGTGACGAGAGGCTATGATCGGGTCATGAATATAAAAACGGTTTGCCTTGCCATCGGCGCATTGCTCACAGCCACCGCCGTGCATGCCCAGCAACCGAAACTGAGCGACTACACCCGCAGTTCCGGCAGCCAGCGCGCGCCGGAACAGATAGCGGTGGTGTTCGAAAATGCCGACTTGGCGTTCCGCGTCGATCCGTCGAAAAAAATGATCACCGGCGATGCGGCGCTGACCTTCCAGGCGACGGCGCCGTTGTCCCGCGTAGTCGTTGATCTGGATCGCAACCTTCCGATCGTATCGGTGGCCGTCGATGGAACGGCGCTGCCGAAGAGCGCATACAGCAATCCCGAAGGCCGTCTTGCCATCACCCTGCCGAAACCGCTCGCTCCGGGTGAACGCACCACCGTGCGCATCCGCTATGCAGGCAAGCCGCACGTCGCGACGCGCGCGCCGTGGGACGGGGGTTTCGTCTGGGCCAAGGCGCCGACCGGCGAACCATGGATTGCAACCGCGGTGCAGGGTGAGGGTTGTGACTTGTTCTGGCCGTGCATCGACCATCCGCAAGGGGAGCCCTTGCGCGTGGACCAGCACATCACCGTGCCTGCGCCGTTGGTGGCGGCGGGTAACGGCATCGCGATGGGCATGCAGGAAAACAAGGGCTGGCGCACGTATCACTGGCGCGCGGACAACCCGAACACGTACGCGATCTCGCTCAACATCGGGCCTTACGAACTGTTGGAAGCGAATTACAAAAGCCGCTACGGCAATGTCATTCCGTTGCGCTTCTGGCACCTGCGCGGCAATGCGGCGCAGGCGCGCGAACTGTTCGCGGAATTTCCGCTGATGCTCGATTTCTTCGAAAGCACCATCGGCCCGTATCCGTATGCCACCGAAAAAATGGGCGTGGTGGAAACGCCGCACCTGGGCATGGAGCACCAAACCATCAATGCCTACGGCAACGAATACAGAAAGAGCGAGTACGGCTACGACTGGTTGCTGCAGCACGAGTTCGCGCACGAGTGGTTCGGCAACCAGTTGACCAACACCGATTGGGACGACATGTGGCTGCACGAGGGATTCGGCACCTACATGCAGCCGCTGTACATGCAGTGGCTGCGCGGCGACATGGAATACAACGCCAACCTGATGAAGCAGCGCGCGGCGTTGATCAACAAATTTCCGGTCGTGTCGGGCAAGCCGCACACCTCGTCGGAAGTCTATGACGAGGCGACCGGGCCGGGACACGATCTGTACTACAAGGGTTCGCTGGTGCTGCATACCTTGCGCGGACTGATCGGCGACGCGGATTTCTTCGACGCGACACGGCAGGTGGTGTACGGGACGACCAAACCACAGCCGGGCAATTTCAAGCCGCGCTATGGAACAACGATTGAGTTCATCCGGGCCGTCAATCGGGCCACGGGTCGTGACTACCAATGGTTTTTCGACAGCTATCTCTACGCGGCAGCGTTGCCGGAACTGTTGACGAAGCGTGATGCGGGCGGCATGACCCTGCGCTGGAAAACCGCTGGCGATCGCCCGTTCCCGATGCCGGTCGAAGTCCGTATCAATGGCCGCGACCGGACGATGCCGATGAAGAACGGGCAGGGCAGCATCGATCTGCCAGCGAACGCAGTCGTGACCATCGATCCGCATTCGAAAGTGCTGCGTGAACAGGCGCACATCAATGCGTACCAGGTGGACATGAAGGCACGCACCAAGGCTGCTGACGGCAAACCACCCGTCACACCGAACCGCAAGAATTGATCTGCAAACGTAGGAGCGGTTTCAGCCGCGAGCTTTTTCCTGAAGCTTCAATTGCGCCAGCGCTGCCGGCTGAAGCCGCTCCTACGAAGAGCAACTGCACGCTTCGTTCAACTCCTCTTTCCCCTTCGAGACACCCGCCATGACCACCCCCATGCACGCAGCTTCCGTCCCCGTCTTCAAGCAATTGCTCGTTGCACTCGGCGACATCCTCGCCAAGGCCGATACGCACGCAACCGACAGGAAGATCGATCCGAACGCGTTGCTGCAGGCGCGCCTGTTTCCCGACATGTTCCCGCTGATCCGGCAGGTGCAGATCGCATGCGATTTCGCAAAAGGCGTGTGCGCACGCCTGGCGGGCGTGGAGGTGCCGGTGCACGACGACAAGGAAACGACGTTCGCCGAACTGCGCGCGCTCGTCGCCAAGACCATCGCTTTCATCGACAGCCTCGAGGCAACGCGTTTCGAGGGCAGCGA
>JALYOU010000186.1 GCA_030856725.1 Pseudomonadota bacterium | reverse complement strand
ATGTTGTCATCGTTATCCCGTCGCAAGCCGGGATAAGGAAAGGTAGTCAAACTCTCTCTCAAACACTCCAGTCGAGAATCCCATGCGCCAATCTCTGCTCGCCATCGCCGTCCTCACCGCCGCCCTCGCCGCCTGCAAGGCGGAACCGCCGACTGCACCTATTGAGCCGGCGACCGCAACGCCAACAGCCGACACGTCGCAGGCCGACGCACGCTTTGCGGATATCTCCAAGCGCTGGCTCGATGGCTGGCTGCAACTCAATCCGGTCAGCGCGACGCAGGCAGGTGACCATCGCTTCGACAACGAAGTCGATGACTTGAGCGCAGCCGGGCGACAGAAATACATCGACTTCAGCAAGAAGCTGCTGACCGAACTCGATGCCATCGATGCAAGCACGCTCGGCCGGGAAAACCAGGTCGATGCGGCGATCCTGCGCAACCAGTTGCGTTCAGACATCTGGGGTTTCGAAACGCTGCAGAGTTGGGCATGGGACCCGCAGATGTACAGCAGCATCGCCGGCGGCGCGATCTACAACCTGATGGCGCGCGAATTCGCGCCGCTTCCGCAGCGCATGAGTTCGGCGATCGTCCGCATGGAAAAGATTCCTGCACTGCTCGCGCAGGCGCGCGAGAACATCGATCCCGCGCGCGTACCCAAAACCCACGCCGAAACCGTCGCCAAGCAAAACAACGGCGTCCTGAGCCTGATCGACCAGTTCATCACCCCGAACGCGAAGGATTTGCCGGAAGCGGAACGGACCCGTCTGAAAGCGGCTGATGCAGCGCTGCGCAAGGCCGTCGAGGAACATCAGACTTGGCTCGACAAGACGCTGGTGCCGAATGCCAAGGGCGAGTTCCGCATCGGCCAGAAGCTGTACGACGAGAAGCTGCAATTTGCGTTGAACTCGGCGCTATCGCGCGCGGAGATCAAGCAGCGCGCCGAAGCCGAACTCAAACGCGTGCGCGGCGAGATGTACACCATTGCGCAGACTGTACTGAAGGACAAACCAAGTGCTCCAGAGATGCCGGCCGCACCGTCCGATGAGCAGCGGCAGACAGCCATCGAAGCGGCGCTCGAACTCGCGTATGCCGACAAACCAAAGCGCGAAAACCTGGTCGAGTTCGCAAAGCAGACATTGGCTGAAGCAACCGCGTTCGCGCGCGCCAAGGACCTGGTTACGGTGCCCGACGATCCGGTCAAGATCATCCTGATGCCGGAATTCCAACGCGGTGTCGCCGTCGCGTACTGCGATTCGCCCGGACCGCTCGACAAGGGCCTCGACACCTACTACGCCATCTCGCCGATTCCCGAGGAGTGGACCGACGGGCAGGTGGATTCCTTCCTGCGCGAATACAACTCGCGCATGGTGCATCTGCTGTCAATCCATGAAGCGATGCCCGGCCATTACCTCGAAGGCGCGCATTCGGTGAAATTTCCGTCGACCTTGCGCGCGGTGTTGCGCTCGGGCCTGTTCGCGGAAGGCTGGGCGGTTTACACCGAAGAGGTGATGGCCGATGCAGGTTATCTCGACAACGATCCGCTGTTCCGTCTGGTGCAGCTCAAGTTCTACCTGCGCACCATTTCCAACGCGATCCTCGACCAGGGCGTGCACGTCGACAACTGGACGCGCGAGCAGGCGATGGAACTGATGACGCAACAGGCGTTCCAGCAGGAACGCGAAGCCGCGGGCAAGTGGACGCGCGCCCAACTCACTTCCGCGCAACTGCCTACTTATTTTGTCGGTGCGCAGGAACACTTCGACCTGCGCAAGGCGATGGAGGCGAAACAGGGTGCGGAGTTCAACGCCAAGACGTATCACGACAAGGTGTTGTCTTATGGCGCGCCCCCTGTGCGGTTTGTGCGGCAGCTGATGCTGGGTGAGGCCATAAAATAGCGCCATTACCCCCTCCCATACGCGTGTAGGGGAGGGCTGGGGAGGGGTTGCGTCGGATCTGTTGGTCTTTCCGAAAGTCCTAAAAGCTTCCGCGCTAATGCGCGGGTAACTTTCTTTGCTGGCACAAAGAAAGTCACCAAAGAAATGCCCTTGGCCAAGGTCCACAGCTCGCAGATTCATTGCTCCGGATATTTTCCGACTCGGCATCCATGCCTCGATCGGAAAACGGCGCACATCCTGTGCGCCGCCCTTCGGGTTTGTATGGATGCCCGGCACTTTCTTCTTCCCCAGAAGCAAAAGCCGCAGCGAACCGTTGCTGTTCCTTCTCCCTCCCGGGGAAGGCCTGCGCTTGGGTGCGGCAGGCTCGCAGCACACGCG
>JALYOU010000183.1 GCA_030856725.1 Pseudomonadota bacterium | reverse complement strand
CACCTGGATTTCGACGTGACGCGGGTTCTCCAGGAATTTCTCCATGTAGACCATGTCGTTGCCGAACGCGGCCTTGGCTTCCTGTTTGGTGGTCGCGATGGCGTTGGCCAGGTGCGCCTCGGTGTGCACTGTGCGCATGCCGCGTCCGCCGCCGCCGCCGGCCGCTTTTACGATGACCGGATAGCCGATCTCGCGCGCGATCTTGACGTTGGTGGCGTTGTCGTCGCCGAGCGGGCCGCCGCTACCGGGCACGCAGGGCACGCCCGCCTCCTTCATCGCGCGGATCGCCTCGACCTTGTCGCCCATCAGGCGGATCGTGTCGGCTTTCGGCCCGATGAAAACGAACCCGGATTGTTCGACGCGTTCAGCGAAATCGGCGTTTTCGGACAGAAACCCGTAGCCCGGATGGATCGCCTGCGCATCGGTCACTTCCGCGGCGGCAATGATCGACGCCATGTTGAGATAGCTCTCGCTCGACGGCGCCGGGCCAATGCAGACCGACTCGTCGGCCATCGCCACATGCTTGAGGTTGCGGTCGACGGTGGAGTGCACCGCGACCGTGCGGATGCCGAGCGCATGGCAGGCGCGCAGGATGCGCAGCGCGATTTCGCCGCGGTTGGCGATGACGACTTTGTCCAGCATCGTCAGTACCTCAACCGATCACGAACAATGGCTGGTCGAACTCAACCGGCTGGCCGCTTTCACCGAGGATGACCAGCACGGTGCCGCTGACATCGGCCTCAATCGGGTTGAACATCTTCATCGCCTCGATGATGCCGAGCGTCTCGCCCTGCTTGACCGCCTGGCCAACCGTGACGAACACGGGTTTGTCCGGCGAGGGCGAGGTGTAGAAGGTACCGACCATCGGCGCGCGCACGACGTGGCCGTCGGGCAGGTCGGCATGCGGCTTGGCACTACCGCCGGTGGCCGCTTCGGTCGGCGAGTGCATCGGCATCGGTGCCCCCGATTGCATGGCCTGCTGCTGCGGAGCGGCCTGCATGTACACGGGCTGGGACATGCCGGTGGAGCCCTTCGGCATGCGCGCCAGGCGCACGGACTCCTCGCCTTCCTTGATCTCGATTTCGCTGAGGTTGGATTCTTCCAGCAGGTCGATGAGTTTCTTGATCTTGCGCAGGTCCATGTCGGCCTCGTCTTGGCTCCCGTCCGTGCTAATGCGCGGGCGGGCGGGTGGGTTGATGTCTCAGGGCGTCTTGCGGTCCAGCTGCTGGATCGCGGCGGCCAGCGCCAGGCCGTAACTGATTGGCCCGAAGCCCGCGACCACGCCGACCGCAAGGTCGCTGAAATAGCTCATATGCCGGAACGGCTCGCGCGCGTGCGGGTTGGACAGGTGCACTTCGATGAACGGGATCGCGACGGCCGCCAACGCGTCGCGCAGGGCGACCGAGGTGTGGGTCAGCGCGGCCGGGTTGATGAGGATAAAGCCGGTGCCGTCGACGCGCGCGGCCTGCACGCGATCGACCAGCTCGTGTTCGGCGTTGGACTGGAAGCTGACCAGCGTGTGGCCGGCTGCGGTGGCGCGAGCGGCGAGATCGGTGTCGATCTCCTCCAGCGTCGCATGCCCATAGATCGCCGGCTCGCGCGTGCCGAGCAGGTTGAGATTGGGGCCGTGCAGGACCAGCAGCTTCGCCATGCGGCAGGAGGCAATCGAACGGAGGCGCAGTCTGCGCGAAGGCGCCGTTGCTGTCCAGTTCGCAGAAGTTCACGGGATTTAAGCAGTTGTTTGAGTTGAGCTTGGCGCGGTAGGTGGATCGTGATGGCCCGGTCTTCGTAGGAGCGGCTTCAGCCGCGTGCCTTTACGCAACCAATGAGAAACGCCAGAGCTCGCGGCTGAAGCCGCTCCAGCACCCCGAACGAAGTTCCCTTGTGCACGAAAGGCTTGAGTCTCGTGGGCGCCTGCTGCTAAGGCTTCGCCCAGGACGTGATTTCGCCTTCCGTGAAGGGTCCGATGCGTTGCTTCAAGACGCGGCCATCGGCGGAGACGAGCACGGAGTAGGGGAGCACGCCCTTCAGGTTCCCCAGGCGTACTCCGGCATCGGCCGGACCGGGTGCATCCACCAGGATCGGGTAGCTCACCGGCGTTCGTGTCAGGAAATCCTGCACGGCAAGGGCTTCGTCGAGGGCGATACCGACAACTTGCACCCCGTTGGGCGCCTGTTCGACGGAGAACCGCTCCAACTCCGGCATTTCCCGTATGCACGGCCCGCACCAGGTGGCCCAGACATTGATCAGCAGCGGCCGACCGGCATACGCCGAAGGCAGCGTGACCGGTTCACCTTCCAACCCCGGCAGGCGCAGGTCCGGAATCGGCTCGCCACGGCTGGCGACACGGATGCCCGCAGGTGGCTTGGGCGCGGACCGGGACAGCACCGCCTGCAGCGCGCGTTGCCCAGCTTCCGTGCGCAACAGCGGGCCGGGCCCGCTGACGATGAAGGACGCCACCGCGCCCAGCGTGCCGGCGACCAGCGCGATCAGCAAAATGTTGCGTGTGTGGGATTTCATGCCATCGATGTCATGCCATCGAATGTCATGGCGACGCGCGCTGCACGCGCTGCACGAACGGTTCGGCTTTTTCGTAGCCGAACAGCCGCAGTTCGCGTCGCTCGGCGCCCTCGATGAAGAACAGCGTCGCCGGCGGGCCGATGATGTTGAAG
>JALYOU010000160.1 GCA_030856725.1 Pseudomonadota bacterium | reverse complement strand
TGCACGCACTGCCGCGCATCATCCTCGACTACCGCGGGCTGGCGAAACTGCGGAGTACCTACACCGACAAGTTGTCGGAGATGGTCAATCCGCATACCGGCCGCGTGCATACCAGCTATCACCAGGCGGGCGCGGCGACCGGCCGGCTGGCGTCGTCCGATCCCAACCTGCAGAACATTCCGATCCGTACCGACGACGGCCGTCGCATCCGCACCGCGTTCGTCGCGCCGCCGGGGCGCAAAATCATCGCCTGCGACTATTCGCAGATCGAACTACGGATCATGGCGCACCTGTCGGAAGACGCCGGCCTGCTGCGCGCGTTCGAGTCGGGCGTGGACGTGCACCGCGCGACGGCCGCGGAAGTGTTCGGAAAATCGCTGGAAGAAGTCAGCAGCAACGAACGCCGTGCGGCCAAAGCCATCAACTTCGGCTTGATGTATGGCATGAGCGCGTTCGGGCTTGCGAAACAACTCAGCGTCGGTCGCGGCGAGGCCCAGGACTACATCGCGCTGTACTTCTCTCGCTATCCCGGCGTGCGCGACTTCATGGAGCGCACGCGGCAGCAGGCGCGTGAGCAGGGCTACGTCGAAACCGTGTTCGGCCGCCGCCTGTACCTGGAGAACATCGCGTCACGCAACCAGGGCCTGCGCGCGGGTTCCGAGCGCGCGGCGATCAACGCGCCGATGCAGGGCACCGCCGCCGACATCATCAAACGCGCGATGATCGCGATCCACGACTGGCTGGAAGCGTATGCCGAACGTGCGCTGATGATCCTGCAGGTGCACGATGAACTGGTGTTCGAGGCCGACGAGGGTTTTGTCGAAACGCTGGTCGACAACGTGCGACAACACATGGTGGATGCGGCCGAATTGCGCGTGCCGCTGGTGGTCGACAGCGGGGTGGGTGACAACTGGGATCAAGCGCATTAAAGGTCTGCGCGTATTGAAAGTCAGAGTGTTGCGCGTGGTGCGATGAAGCCCCATGCCGATTCCGTAAACCCACGCTGAACCCAACAATTTTTTAACCCGGAATTTCACGAACCATCCATGCCGAGGCTGGTCATATAGCCCGTGACGGATGCAACGTCCGTCGCAGGTCTCTCCCTCCCCTGGAGTGATCACTGGAACGGAGCTTCTCCCCAAGCCCCGTTCCTCCAGCCCCGCCGGCCCCCCTGCCTGCGGGGCTTTTTATTGCCTGCATTTTATTCGGTTGGGCTTATCCGTTTGGTCTTACCCGTTTGAATCGGTATCGTCCTGCGGCGAGGCATTCGGAACGTCAGGCGCCTTCATCGCGCGGTAGCGCGCCACGGCCGTCTGCAGTTCGGCATCGATGCTGGCTCGGTCCTGTCGCTGCTTGCGGTAGCCCGATTGCAGGGAGACGAATTCCCGGCGTTGCAGGCCGATGTTGTCGGCGAGCATCTTGGGGATCTTCTCGTCCTTCAGTTCGTGTTCGCTGGCCTGGTCGAGCAGACGCAGCAGACTCTGGCGCAAATTGCCCAACGCAAGCTGGGAAGACTTCATCGACTCGTCCACTAACTCGTAGCGGATGCGGTAGGCGCGCTTGAGGTCGGCTTCGGTTTCGTAGGAATCGGCCAGCGCGATGTCGCGGCGTTCCAGCATGGCCTTGGTTTGGGCTTCGGCCTCGAGGCGCTTGGCTTCCGCATCGCGCGCGGCCCGCTCCTCGGGAGTGAGCGTGCGATCGATCTGCCCAGAACGCATCCCGCTGCGTGAGTTGATCTCGGTGCGGGCGCGATTCACGGCCTCCGGCGGCAATGTATCGCCACAGACCTTGCGGCCGTTTTCCGACCAGCAGTAGAGCTTCTTCGCGGGCCCCTTGCCCTGTGCTGCCGCGCCGGCCATGCAGGTCACCAACGCGGCACCGGCCGCAATTGCCAAGAATTTCATGTCGTCGTCCCGCCGTGGTGTGCGTGGTTCATCTGGCACAACTCAAGCAAGAGTCGGGCCAGCATGCCCGCTGGATGCTGGCCGCGCTCAGCCGGCGCGATCACCACCAAACGCCTCACGATAGGCCAACAGCTGCGCACGCTGGGCGGAAAATGCGTTGTCTTCGCCGGCATACGCGAGCAGGTCGTCGAGGGTGGCGACGGCGATGACCGGCAGGCCCTGCTCGATGGCGACCGTTTGCGTCGCCGAACGACGCGATACGGCAGGGTCCACCGCTTCCTGCCGGTCCAGCGCGATCACGATGCCCGCCGCCGTGCCGCCTGCCTCGCGGATGATGTCCAGGGCTTCGCGGATGGCGGTGCCCGCGGTGATCACGTCGTCCACGATCAGCACGCGGCGGCCGGCCAGCGACGCCCCGATCAGCATGCCGCCCTCGCCATGCGGCTTGGCTTCCTTGCGGTTGAACGCCAGCGGCAGGTCGCGGCCGCGGCTCGCGAATTCGCAGGCGAGCGCGGTGGCGAGTGGAATGCCCTTGTAGGCCGTGCCGAACAACATGTCGAAATGGAGCCCGGACTGCTCAATGGCATCGGCGTAACAGGCGGCCAGGCGGGCCAGGCGCGCGCCGGTATCGAAGCGGCCGGCATTGAAGAAATACGGACTGACGCGTCCAGATTTCAGCGTGAACACCCCGAACCTGAGCGCATCGGCGTGCAGCGCAAGATCGAGGAATCGGCGGCGGTGATCAAGCATCGGGCGATTGTCCCACGCGTTTGCCGAGCGCATGCAGCATCACGTGCTGCGGCCCGGCGCTACCGCCGGCCAGCAGCGTGCCAGTGTCGATGAAACCCGCATTGCGATAAGCCGACACAGCCGCGCGATTGCTGCAGTTCACGGCCAGCACCACCAGCCTGCGGTCGGGATGCCGCCCGATCAGGTCCTCGCACATCGCCAGCGCCGCGCGCATGCCGATGCCGCGTCCCTGGAATGCACGATCGATGGCGAAGGCGCGCACACCGACGCTCGCTGCGCCCATCGCGTGTCCCGTCACCGCGCGCGGCGTGAAATCAAGGCGGTAGAACCCCGCCACCGTATCGCCTTCCAATACCACCATCGCCTCACTCGCCGGATCGCGCAGCGCATCGTCGAGATTGAAGGCGAAGTTTCCGACGTATTTCACCTGTTCCGGCGCCACGCGCAGCGCGCGTACGCGATCGCTGAGATCCGGGGTGGCAGGGACAACGCTGACCTGGGTGACGGCGTTCATCGGGCGATGATAACGGCGGGCCGTTTCCGTCAGGAATCCGCTACGCTTCAGCGGTCAATCGCGGTTTACGGAGCCCCATGCGCGTCATCAGCTTCAACGCCAACGGCCTGCGCTCTGCGGCCAGCAAGGGATTCTTCGACTGGTTCGTGCGGCAGCAGGCCGATGTGCTCTGTGTGCAGGAAACCAAGGCGCAGGAGCACCAATTGGCGGGCGAGTCGTTCCTGCCGCCGGGCTACAAGGCGTGGTTCCGCGATGCCTCGACCAAAAAGGGCTACAGCGGCGTCGCAATTTATAGCAAGCGCGAACCCGACGAGGTGCGCACCGCGCTCGGCTGGCCCGCGTTCGACGAGGAAGGGCGTTACATCGAGGCGCGCTTTGGCAACCTGAGTGTGGTGTCGTTCTATATCCCGTCCGGATCATCAGGCGAGTTGCGGCAGGGGTTCAAGTTCGAGGTGATGGCGTGGCTGCAGCCGATCCTAGACGGATGGCTGCGCAGTGGCCGCGACTATGTCCTCTGCGGCGACTGGAACATCGTGCGCTCGCGCATGGACATCAAAAACTGGTCGTCGAACCAGAAGAATTCGGGCTGCCTGCCCGCCGAACGCGACTGGATGAACGGTGTTTGCGCGGACGAGCCTGATAACGGCCGCACCGGCTGGGTCGACGCCTACCGCGCGCTGCATGCCGAAGGCCAGGACTACACCTGGTGGAGCCACCGCGGCGCGGCGCGCGCCAACAATGTCGGCTGGCGCATCGACTACCAGTTCGTGACGCCGTCACTCCGCGACAAACTGAAGACCTGCGCGATCTTCCCGGAACCGCGCTTCTCCGACCACGCCCCGTTTTCAGTGG
>JALYOU010000103.1 GCA_030856725.1 Pseudomonadota bacterium | reverse complement strand
ACGTTGCCGTTGCTTGGCACGGCCTTGCTGATCGCACGCGACGAATATCCGCAGCTCGACGCGGATCTCTACGACACGCTGCTGCAAAGCCACGCCGAAAGCCTGCGTGGCGAGATCGAAGCAATCGATTCATGGCCGTTGAAGATGGCCGCCATCAACAAGCACCTGTTCGATGAGCTGGGCTACTCGGGCAACAGCAACGAGTACTACGATCCACGCAACAGCTACTTGAACGAGGTGTTCGAACGCAGGTTGGGCAACCCGATCTCGCTGGCGATGGTGCAGATCGAGGTGGCGCGACGCCTGGGCGTGCCCTTGGATGGGGTTTCCTTCCCCGGACATTTCCTGGTGCGTTTGCCACTGGAAGATGGGGTGCTGGTGATGGACCCGTTCAATCGCGGACGACCGCTCGGTGCAGATGAACTGCGCGAGCGCGCGAAACCGCATCTGGGAGGCGAGATTCCCGATGACAGCGCGCTACTGCAGATCCTCAATCCCGCGTCGCATCGCGCAATCCTGATCCGCATGCTGCGAAACCTACATGGCGTGTATGCCGAGGCGGACGACTGGGACCGTGCCGCGCGCAGCGCCGACCGGATACTCAAGCTGGCGCCGGACCAGCCTGAAGCGTTGCGCGAGCGCGGCCTTGCGTACCTGAAGCTTGGACACCGCCAAGGCGCGCGCCATGACCTGGGCCGCTATCTGCAGCTCAATCCGGATGCGGAGGATGGGCCCTCATTGCGCGACCGTCTGGTGGAGTTGCATGGCGTGCTTGAGCGTCCGCATTAGCTAAATGCCCGTCGCGTCTCAAATCAGCTGATAAACCGTCTGGCTCGAATCAGACTTCCATCATCTCGAAATCGTCCTTGGTCACGCCGCAATCGGGGCAGGTCCACGTGTCGGGCACGTCCTCCCAGCGCGTTCCGGGCGCGAGGCCTTCTTCAGGCAGGCCGGCCGCCTCGTCATAAATGAAACCGCAGACCACGCACATCCAGGTGCGGTACTCGGTGGCGACGGCAACAGCTTCATTCATCGGATAATGCACGGCCTGGCGGGCGGGCATTGTCCCACTGCGCACCTTGCACCGGAAGTGAAATCCTCGAGAGGAGCTGCCATGAATGCGCATTGGCCGCGCCGCGGCCTGTACCTGATCACACCGGATGACAACGACACGGCGCGGCTACTTGCGTGCGTCGAGCCCGTGCTTGGGTCTGCGGCGCTGCTGCAATATCGCAACAAGTCCGCCGACCGGCGCTTGCGGCTCGACCAGGCCTCCGCATTGCTTGCGGCGTGCCGCGCGCGCGCAGTGTTGCTGATCGTCAACGACGATGCGGACATTGCAGGCGCGATCGGCGCAGATGGCGTGCATCTCGGCGAGCATGACGATGACCTTGAAACCGCGCGCAGACGGCTGGGTGACGGCGCGATCATCGGCGTGTCCTGTTACGACGATCTGCGACGCGCCGAAGCCGCCGCGACATCCGGGGCGGACTACCTTGCGTTTGGTGCATTTTTCGCTTCGCCGACAAAGCCGCGTGCGCGGCGCGCTTCACCTGTCCTGCTTGAACAGTCGCGAGGATTCGGCTTGCCGCTAGTGGCGATCGGCGGCATCACGCCGGACAATGGGCGGGGTGTGGTCGATGCCGGCGCGGATCTGATCGCGGTGATCAGTGGTGTGTTCGATGCGCCGGATCCGGTTTCAGCTGCGCGTGAGTACGCGGCACTGTTTCACTGAGAAGGTCTTAACAACATTATGCCTTTAGTCTGCATTCTCACGACGGAACTCGTATTGGCGATTTCCACGGCGCAATCTTGCATCTGACAATACACGGGCATGGATTTTCCGCCTTCGCGGGAATGACGAACATTTCTTCGACCAACGACAACGGCCAAAAATCTCCATGGACACCACACGCTCGCAAGCCCTGTTTTCCCGCGCGTTGGATCGGATGCCGGGCGGCGTCAATTCGCCGGTGCGTGCGTTCAAATCCGTAGGCGGCGAGCCGTTCTTCGTGCAGCGCGCGGATGGCGCATATCTGTTCGATGTCGACGGCAACCGTTACATCGACTATGTCGGTTCGTGGGGACCGATGATCGTCGGCCACAATCATCCGGCGGTGCTCGAAGCGGTGATCGCCACCGCGCGCGATGGCCTGAGTTTCGGCGCACCCAATCCGCTCGAAGTCACGATGGCCGACACCATCGCGCGACTGGTGCCGAGCTGCGAGATGGTGCGCATGGTGAATTCGGGCACCGAGGCCACGCTGTCAGCGATTCGGCTTGCGCGTGGCGCGACCGGGCGCGCGCGCATCGTCAAGTTCGAGGGCTGCTACCACGGGCATGGCGATTCGTTCCTGGTCAAGGCCGGTTCCGGTGCGCTGACGTTCGGCGTGCCCACCTCGCCGGGCGTGCCAAAGGCGCTTGCCGACCTAACCCTGACCCTGCCCTACAACGATTTCGATGCAGCCACTGCGATGTTCGACGACTGCGGCGGCGACATCGCTGGGCTCATCATCGAACCCGTGGTCGGCAACGCCAACTGCCTGCCGCCGCGCGAAGGTTTCCTGCAGCATCTGCGCGATCTCTGCACGCGTCACGGTGCCCTGCTGATTTTTGATGAAGTCATGACCGGGTTCCGTGTGGCACTCGGCGGCGCACAGGCGCGTTACGGCGTGACACCGGACCTGAGCACTTTCGGCAAGATCATCGGCGGCGGCATGCCGGTGGGCGCCTATGGCGGTTCGCGCGCACTGATGCGGCAGATCGCACCGAGCGGGCCGATCTATCAGGCAGGCACCCTCAGCGGCAATCCGGTTGCCATGGCGGCCGGGCTGGCAATGCTGGAATTGATCCAGGCGCCCGGTTTCCACGACGAACTCGAGCGCCGCACGCACCTGCTCTGCGATGGGCTGGAAGCTGCTGCTCGCGCAGCCGGCGTTCCGCTCACCAGCAATCGTGTTGGCGCGATGTTCGGCTTGTTTTTCACCAGCGAAAAAGTCGATACATATGCGCAAGCTATCGCCTGCGACACGAGGGCATTCAACACGTTCTTCCACGCCATGCTCCGGCGTGGGGTGAATCTCGCGCCGTCCGCATTCGAGGCAGGCTTCATGTCGGCCGCGCACGATGACGCCGTGATCGAGGCAACGCTGCAGGCTGCGCGCGAAGCATTCGCCGAGGTGCGCGCGTGAGTCGGCGCGACCTGCATCCGCATACTGTCGCCGTGCACGCTGGCGGCGAAACCGACATAACCACAGGCGCGGTGTCGCCGCCGTTGCACATGGCCACGACTTACCGGCATGGCGCGGCCGGTGAACGCGTCGCCGGTTACGAATACCAGCGCGAAGGCAACCCGACCAACGACCGTCTGCGTGCTGCCTTGGCCGCGATGGAGGGCGGCGCGACGGCGTTGACGTTCGCCTCCGGCATGGCGGCAATGACGTGCCTGCTGGAATCGTTGCCGAATGGCGCACGCGTATTGGTGCCGGATGATTGCTACACCGGCCTGCGTTTTCTCGCCGCCGAATTTCTGCCCGAGCGCGGCGTCGATTGCATTCGCGTGGACATGTCCGATCTGGGCGCAGTAAGTGGGGCCTGTGCCGGCGGCATCGCGCTGATCTGGGCCGAAACGCCGTCGAATCCGCGCATGAAGATCAACGACATCGCGGCGCTGGCGGCAATCGCGCGCGAACACGATGCACTTCTCGTGTGCGACAACACCTTCGCCACACCGCTGTTGCAGCGCCCGCTGGCGCTCGGCGCGGACGTCGTCATGCACTCGACCACCAAATATTTCGGTGGCCACAGCGACGTGCTGGGCGGCGCGCTGGTGTTCGCGCGCGACGACGACTTGGGGCAACGTGTCGCGCACCGGCTGCACATCACCGGGGCGGTGCTTGCGCCGTTCAGTGCATGGCTGACGCTGCGCGGCTGCCGTTCGCTGGGCGCGCGCATGGCACTGCATTGCGGCAATGCGCGCAAGGTTGCGAATTTCCTTGCCTCACGCGACGAAGTCGAACGCGTCAACTACCCCGGGTTGGCATCGCATCCCGGGTACGCCATTGCCGCCCGGCAGATGCGCGATTGCGGCGGCATGTTGAGCATCGAATTGCGCGGCGGACGCGAGGCGGCGCTGGCCATGGCAGGCAAGCTGCAGTTGTTCACCAACGCCACCTCGCTTGGCGGTTGCGAATCACTCGTCGAACATCGCGCCTCGGTGGAAGGTGAGAATCCGACATCGCCACAAAACCTGCTGCGGATGTCGGTGGGGCTGGAAGACGCCGACGACCTGATCGCCGATCTTGAACAGGCTCTGCTGAGGTAAGCGAGTCTCGATCACTGTACGGTGTCTTGGGAACGAGGATCGAGGCTTGCTGACAAACCGCATCTACCTTTGGCCTATCAGTAATCGTTCGCTATCTGCTGGAGATTGCGCGCTACTAAACGATCATTGGCGGCACCCGCGCGGGCAATGCGTGCGTGCGTGGCGTAGGCGGTTTTGCTCTGATCGGCAGAGGCGATCAGGGCCGCTGCGAATCGCATCGCCGCGTCGTTCGGACGCAGCTTAATTGCGGCATCAACCTGCGCATCGCCATCACGGGTTGCCAGCAGCGCACGCAGGCCATCGGTGTCGGCCTTGCCGATGCCGGGCATGTCGTAACCCTGCAGGCGTACAACTTCATCAAGTGTTTCGGTGAAATAACCGCTGTCGAAACGCGCGAGGGATTGTGACAACGGCGTGGCCGCGCGCGTGATGCGTGCATCCAGGCGGGACAGCATTTGCCGGGCGATGGCACCGTCACGGCTTGCGTAGATCGCGGCGCGGCGCAAAGTTTCCATGCGTGCGATCACGGGTGTGTCCGCTTTCAATAGCGCCTCGGTGTTGGCCGAAAGTGTGCGCAGGTCGTAGTCAGCGCGCGGCTGGTTCCAGCGCGGGCCGCCCCAAGCCAGTGTCGGTGCACCGGCGGTGTCGAAGGGGTGGCACAGCAATGGCGGACCGGCGATCGCGGCAAAGGCGCATAGCGACAGCGCGAGCAACGCGAGCGCGCGCAGGGGATTTGTGTTCATGACGGACTCCTCGAAGCATCCGGACGCGTCGGCTGGCGCGTTCGATACGCAGATGCGTATGCGGTAAGGAGGCGCGCCGCGGCAACAGTGTTAACGATGAATCATGGCGGGTCGTAGCGCAGGTGCGATTGCGCGTTGCCGGTGGAACTGATCGCGTCCGGCCATTTCATCCACCATCGTTTCATCGGCGGATAGGGCAGCGCGCGCCACCAGGGATTGAGCGCGTCCGCGCCGTGGGCGGCCAGCGCTTCGCGGGTAACGCCGGCGGGCAGCAATTCGGTGAGGCGGTCGAACACCGGGCTTTCGCGCAGCTGCGGATAACGCTTCAGCAACGACAACAACGTGATCGCGTCCTCGCGCCGCGACAGCGCGACGATCCGGCGCACGCTGTCGGCATCGGCAGCGACTGGTCCAGCCGTGCCCAGCATGGCCGCGCGATCGATCGCTGCAAGCGCAGCCACGAACGCGGGTGCGGCGTCATTGGCGTGCGGCGTGCCCGGACCTTCCGCGTACAGCGCCACCTGCGCGCCCTGCGGCACAAGCACCTCGGCAAATGCGTTGTCGAATTGCACCCAGCCGCTCTGCACCTGCAGATGCCCATCGCCACGGGCGTCGGTGCGGATGGTGAATTCGCAGCCGAGGTCGAGCGCTTCACCCGACGGCACCCCCACGCCGAACGCACCTGGCGGCGCCCAGATGCGCGCCCACAACGTGCCACGCTCGAGCTGCACGCGATGCTGGCCGCTGCGCGTCGCATCCAGTCGCAGGCGCGAATCACGCCCGAGAACGACTTCGCCGATGCGCGCGACCTGGAGTTTCGCCACGCCGCGCGCGCCGGTCTCGAGCACGCTGCCCGGCGACAGGGATTGCGAAGACCCCATCGCGCGGCCGTCGAGCGTCGCTTCGCCCTGCACGATCGCAGCCGGCCAGCCGTGCGCGGTCGGCCATTGCAGGCGCTGCCAGTACCAGCCGTAGGTGCCAATGGCCACGCCGGACACCATTGCCGCGAGCGCGACTAGGCGGCGCCATGGTCTGCGCGAATGCGCGCGCGGTGGTTTTACGACTGCAGGCGCCGCGACCACGACGGTGTCGTCCACGGCCGGCTGCTCGCACACGCCATAAGGGCTGAGCAGGCGTTCGAGCGCAGCGACTTCTGCGTCAACAGGGCCGCTGCGATCCCACAGGTAATCCTTGTCGAAGCGATCGTTGTCGAAGGGCTCGTTATCAAAGGGCTGCTTGCCGATGTTCATGTCTCCACCTCCTGCGCCGTGCCGATGCCGAGCGCACGACGCAGCAATCCCATGCCGCGATGCAGGTTGACGCGCACCGTGCCGGGCGTGAGGCCGGTGCGTTCGCTGATTTCAGGTCCGCTCAGGCCTTCGACCAGACGTAGCATCAAGGTCTCGCGATACGCCTGCGGCAAACCCCGGATCGCGGCGAGCGCGTGTTGCGCTTCCAGCCGCGTGTCCGGTCCCGCAC
>JALYOU010000094.1 GCA_030856725.1 Pseudomonadota bacterium | reverse complement strand
CATGGGACTCGCGCTCGTGCACACCCGTGCGCGCGTTGGCGTCGGCGCGCCGGCGGTCAAGGTGGAAGTGCACCTCGGTGGCGGAATTCCGCGGATGTCGATCGTCGGTTTGCCGGAGGCTGCGGTGCGCGAAGCCAAGGATCGGGTGCGTGCGGCGATCCTGTGCGCGCAGTTCGAGTTCCCGGCGCGCGTGATCACGGTGAACCTCGCGCCGGCCGACCTGCCGAAGGAGGGCGGACGCTTCGATCTGCCCATCGCGATCGGCATTCTTGCCGCCAGCGGTCAGGTGCCGGCCGATGCACTGGACGAGTACGAGTTTCTCGGCGAACTCGGTTTGACCGGTGAGCTCCGGCAGATCGACGGCGTGCTGCCTGCCGCCATTGCCGCCGCGCAAGCGCGGCGCACGTTGATCCTGCCGCCGGGTAACGGTGCCGAAGCGGCGCTTGCGCGCGAGGTCGTGGCGCATACCGCACGCACGCTGCTCGAAGTGTGCGCGGCGCTCAACGGCGTCAAGTCGCTGCCGCAGGCCGAGCCACCGGTCGCGTTGCCGTATCGCGGCCCCGATCTATGCGACGTGCGCGGACAGACGCATGCTCGGCGCGCACTGGAAATCGCCGCGGCCGGAAATCATCACCTGCTGCTGATCGGTCCGCCCGGTTGCGGCAAGACTCTGCTCGCTTCGCGCTTGCCGGGCATCCTGCCGGAAGCGTCGGAAGAGGAAGCGCTGGAAAGCGCTGCGATTGCATCGGTCAGCGGACGCGGACTTGATCCCGCGCGCTGGCGCGAGCGTCCGTATCGTTCTCCGCACCACACCGCGAGTGCGGTGGCGCTGGTGGGTGGTGGCGCACAACCGCGGCCCGGTGAAATTTCCCTCGCGCACAACGGCGTGCTGTTCCTCGATGAATTGCCCGAATGGGACCGGCGCGCGCTGGAGGTGTTGCGCGAGCCTCTGGAATCCGGCGTCGTCACTATTTCGCGCGCGGCGCGGCAGAACGAATTTCCCGCACGGTTCCAGCTGGTGGCGGCGATGAATCCCTGCCCCTGCGGCTGGGCCGGCGATCCGTCCGGGCGCTGCCGTTGCACGCTCGACGGCATTCGCCGCTATCGCGCGAAGATTTCCGGCCCGCTGCTCGATCGCATCGACCTGCAGATCGAAGTCCCACGCCTGCCGCCGTCGGATCTGCGTCCCGATGGTGCCTCCGGCGAGTCGAGCGCTACCGTGCGCGGTCGTGTCGAGACTGCGCGCGCCGTGCAGGCGCGGCGCGCGGGCAAGGCCAATGCGCAGCTCAGCCAATCGGAAACCATGACGCACTGCCGCCTGCAACCGCGCGACCAGTTGCTGTTGGAACGCGCCATCGAATCGCTGCAACTGTCGGCGCGATCGATGCATCGCATCCTGCGCGTGTCGCGCACGATCGCGGACATGGGCGGCGCGGCGCAGATCGAGACCGCGCACCTGACCGAGGCATTGGGGTATCGACGCACGGATCGCGCGATGGGGCAGCAGGCGGCCTGAGTTCATCCCGCTCTTCGACGTAGGTGGGCACGTTTTCAATGCCCACAGCTTTTGGCGCTACCGCTGGTGGCGCAGAAAGCGCGCCCACCCCACAACTGGATTCAACACCCCTTGCTAGGATGCGTTGATCCCCTTCTGGCCGTCGATTCTGGACAACCTGCACGCCATCGACCTGCGCCTGCTGAGCGGCGCGATTCTCGTCCTCGCAGGCATCGCCTCGTCGCTGCTGGCGCGTCGCTTCGGCGCGCCGCTGCTGCTGGTGTTCCTGGTGCTGGGTCTGTTGCTCGGCGTCGATGGCCCCGGCGGCATCCGCTACGACGACACGCGCTTCACGTATCTCATCGGATCACTCGCGCTGGCGGTGATCCTGTTCGATGGCGGCCTGCGCACGCGCGCGGCGCATGTACGCGGCAGCGTGAAACCCGCGCTGGTGCTGGCGACCGTGGGCGTGGTCGCGACGGCGGCATTAACGGCAATTGCCGCATCGAAATTGCTGGCCCTGCCCCCGCTGGAAGCAATGCTGCTCGGCACCATCCTCGCCTCCACCGACGCGGCTGCGGTGTTCTTCCTGATCCGCGCCGGAGGTTTGCACCTCGAGCGCCGCACTGGCGCGACGCTGGAAATGGAATCGGGCGCGAACGATCCGGTCGCCGTTTTCCTGACCATCGGCCTGACCATGTGGATCGCCGGCCACCAGGAAGGCGGCGTGTTGATGATTGCGCTCAGCATGGTCTGGGCGCTGGCGGCCGGCCTGGTGATCGGTTACGTGGGCGGGCGCTTGCTGGTGGCCGCGCTCAACAAGTTCGACCTGCCCTCCGGCCTGCACCCGTGGCTGGCGCTGGCCGGCGCGGTCTCGCTGTTCGCGCTGGCCAATCTCATCTATGCCAGCGGGTTCCTCGCGGTGTACCTGGCCGGCATCGTGATGGCCAACCGCCCGCTGCGCGCACGCGCGCAGGTGATGTCGGTGCAGGACGCGGCGACGTGGTTCGCGCAGCTGGCAATGTTCCTGCTGCTCGGCTTGCTGGCGACGCCGAGCAAACTGCTGGACGTGCTGTGGCCAGCGCTGGGCGTGGCTGCGTTCCTGATGCTGGTCGCACGCCCGGCCGCCGTCGCCGCGTGCCTGCTGCCATTCCGTTACCGGCTGCAGGAGATCGGGTTCATTTCATGGGTCGGATTGCGCGGAGCGGTCGGCATCTTCCTTGCATCGATTCCCTTGCTGGCCGGCCTCGAAAACGCGTGGCTGTATTTCAACGTCGCCTTCGTCGTCGTGCTGGCGTCGCTGATCGTGCAGGGCTGGACGCTTGCGCGCGTCGCCTATGCGCTGGGCGTTGCGGTGCCTCGCGCCGATCCCAACACGCGGCGCATCCAGCTGGATCTGCCCGGCCAGCTGGAATTCGACATGGTCGGCTATCGCATCGCGGCCGGCAGCGCGGTCCTGCAGGGCGCGGCGTTGCCGGGCCGCGTGCGGCTGGCGATGGTGGTGCGCGAAGGCCACGTGCTGTTGCCTGAAGCCGCGGGCGTGCTGGCTGCGGACGATTACGTGTACTTCCTCGCGCCGACCGACAGCACGCAGCGCCTCGACTGGCTGTTCGCCGAAGCCGCGGACGCCACGGAATCCGAAACCGAAACCTTCGGCAGCTTCACCCTGCCCGGCAACGTGGCGCTGGGTGAGCTTGCGAAGTTCTATGGGCTGACCATTCCCACACGATTCGCAGATCGCACCGCGTCTGAATTGTTCGACGAGCGTTTCGACGAACAGGCGCAGGTCGGCGATCGGCTAACCCTGGGCAAGGCCGTGCTGGTGGCGCGCAGCTTGAAAGACGATCGCGTCGC
>JALYOU010000077.1 GCA_030856725.1 Pseudomonadota bacterium | reverse complement strand
AGGATCGGCGCCAGCAACCACACCAGCCAGAGGGCAGCGAACGCGATCGCCGCCCATTGCACGCGGCGCAGGAAGCGGGCGATGTCGGCGAGTGGTTCGGGGTGAATGGGGTCGGTCATTGGTTTGGGATCAGGATTCGGAAGACGGGAAGACTGTCTTGCTGTTGCTGTCATTCCCGCGAAGGCGGGAATCCATGGCCGTGTCAGTAAGAACAACGTCCTTGGATTCTCGACTTCGCGGGGTTTTTAACAGCCGCAGGCTGGTCATGTCGATATTCATCGCCCACCCTCGTCGGCTGAGTCGGACTGCGCCACGCGCTTTCAACGCAACTGAAACACCGGCGGCTCCCCATCACCGCCCGCAATCACACCGTCGCGCTCGGCCATCCGCTTCAACCCCGACACACCCGTCGCCAGTTCCAGCTGGAATTCTGCAGTGTTGCCGGCTGCACGCAGCGGCGTGATGCGTTTCACGAGTGGCTGTTTCTGCAGGTAGGCCGACAAACGGATGTAGTCCTCGGCGCTGTCGATACCGGTGAACGCCACGCGATAACTGCCGGCTGGCCCCACCGCGCTGCGCTTGGCGTATTTGCGTGACATCGCATCTGCGGCGACGTCCGCACCGGAGGCCATCGCACGATTCGCGTTGCGTTCGGTCACTGAGCGGGTCGCGAGCACCTTGCCGCGATCCAGGAAAGTCCAGTCTGCGATCCATCCGTCCTTGGCACGGTAGAGCTTGCCAATCAGCTGCATCGGCGGGCTATAGCGGGACGAGAGGCGGGCGATGGCGGCATTGTCGCCGCGCCAGATCGCCCCGACAGCCGCCTGTTCGGCCGCGCCACCCGCGGGCAAGCCAAGCCGGTAGCCACGTTCGATCGCGCGCTGCGTCGCGGGCTTGGCGGCGTTGATCTGCGGCAGGCCGACCAGACGCGCCCCCTTGCCATCGTCAATCGCCAGCCACAGTACCGGCTTGGGCCGTGGCTGCGGCCAGATCGGTACCCCGAGCGTGCCGGCCATCGCATCGACCTTCTCGCGATCGAAGCGCACCACCAATGTGGTCTTGAACGTTGGCGCGCCGGTGGCGGAAAGGCCTTCATCCTGGCGATAGTCATAACCGCTGACAAACTCGCTGGCGCGGCGCATTTCCTGGCCGATGCCCGGCCGCGCGGCGGCGTTGCGCTCACCAGACAGCTTGCCCAGCACCTGCGACAGCGCGCGCGCAAAGCCGGTATTGCGTTCGCCTGCGCCCTGCCCGTTTACGGGCACTTCGGCCTCGTACACGCCCTGCGCGGCGGCGCGATCGCCTTCGACGCGCTGTGCGAACACTGGACCCGGCGACAGCAGCGAAAGCGCCAACACCAGTCCCGCCGCCCATCGAATTGCTGGATGCATCTTCCCGTCCTGGCCGCTTGCGAGACGAAATGGTGCCGCAGCGCGGCCACCACGTCCATGTCGGCGCGCACCGCACTGTTAAAATCGCCGCCCCAGCGCCCTGCGAGCAGCCGTGACGACGCCAACTCCCCTCACTTACCGCGACGCGGGCGTCGATATCGATGCCGGCAACGCCGTCGTCGAACGCCTCAAGCCGCTGGTCAAGCGCACTTTTCGGCCCGAGGTGATGGGCGGGCTGGGGGGCTTCGGCGCGCTGTTCGATCTCTCGGGCAAGTATCTCGAGCCGGTCCTGGTCTCGGGCACGGATGGCGTCGGCACCAAGCTGAAACTGGCGCAGCAGTTCAACCGCCACGACACCATCGGCATCGATTTGGTCGGCATGTGCGTCAACGACGTGCTGGTGCAGGGGGCCGAGCCGCTGTTCTTCCTGGACTATTTCGCCACCGGCAAGCTCGATGTCGATACCACGGTCGCCGTCGTCGGCGGCATCGCACGCGGCTGCGAACTGGCCGGTTGCGCGCTGATCGGCGGCGAGACCGCCGAGATGCCGGACATGTACGCGCCGGGGGAATACGACCTGGCCGGCTTCACCGTCGGCGCGGTGGAAAAATCGAAACTGCTTGACGGCGCGAAGGTGCGCGCGGGCGATGTGCTGATCGGAATCGCATCGAGCGGGCCGCACTCCAACGGGTATTCGCTGATCCGGCGCATCTTCGATCGCGCGGGGCGTCCCGGGGACGTCGCGTTCGGCGAGGTGGCGTTGATCGACGCACTGATGGCGCCGACCGCGCTGTACGTCAAACCTGTCCTCGAACTGTTGCGCGGCGACGATGGGGGGCAGGCCGTCCATGCGATGGCACACATCACCGGCGGGGGCCTGACCGAAAACATCATCCGCGTGATCCCCGAAGGACTCGCGTTGGAGATCGACGCGTCCACGATCGTGCTGCCACCCGTGTTCGACTGGCTGCAGCGCGAAGGCGCGGTGGCGGATGAGGAAATGTGGCGGACCTTCAACTGCGGCGTCGGTTTCGTGCTGGTGGTGGACGCGTCGCAGTTAGGCGCGATCGAAGACGAGCTTGTGCGGCTGGGCCTGGCGCACCGGCGCATCGGTGAAGTCGTGACGGCGACGGGCGAATCGCGCGTTCGGATCGGCTGATGATTCACGGTTCTCCGGGGAGCGGCGAAAGCTCTTGTGGGGAGCGCCGGATGAAGCGCATCGCCGTTCTCGCCTCAGGCCGCGGGACAAACCTGCAGGCGCTGCTCGACGCAATCGCTGACGGCACGCTGGACGCCGAGATCGTCGGTGTGTTTTCCGACAAGCCGCGCGCGCGCGCGTTGCAGCGGGTGGCCGAAGACCTGCGCTGGACCGCGGACGCCAGATCGTTTCCGTTCCGCGAGGCGTTCGATGCCGAGCTCGCCGATGCGGTGGCGAAATCGAATCCCGACTGGATCGTCTGCGCGGGCTACCTGCGCATCCTCAGTGCCGAATTCGTGCAGCGATTCCGCAGCCGCTTGCTGAACATCCATCCCTCGCTGCTGCCGAAACATCGCGGGCTGCACACACATGCGCGCGCGCTGGACGCTGGCGACACCGAGCATGGCGCGAGCGTGCATTTCGTCATTCCTGAACTCGATGCGGGCGCCGTTATCGCAAAGGTTTCGATCCCGGTGGAGGCTGGCGACACCCCGGAAACGCTGGCCTCACGCCTGTTGTCGCGGGAGCACGCATTGTTGGTGGCGGTCATGCGACTGGCCATGAGCGGAAGCCTGACTGAACACAACGGTTCGATTTTCGTGAACGGTCATCCGCTGTTTACGCCGTTGTGTCTAGATTGCGCGGGCAATCTGGCTTGAATACCTTTTTTTCCATTTCTGATTCTGAAATCCCTGAATTAAGTAACACAACCAAGTGAACCCTCTGAAATATTTTTTCGCCCTTGCTGCGCTCACCCTGATGTTGGCCGCAAACGTCGTCCACGCCGCCGCGCTGGAGCCGTTCGTCGCGTCCTACCAGGTCTACCGCAACGGCAAACCCGTTGGCGATGCCACCATGCAGGTGGTGAAACAAGTAGCAGGAAACGGCGGCGGCGCGCGCTGGCGCATCGATCTGGGCATCCGCGGCACGCGCGGGCTTGCCGGGTTGGCGGGAATCAATATCGAACAGAGCACCTTGTTCGATGTCGAGGGAACGCAGTACCGGCCGCTGAGCCAGAGCACGGTTCGTCGCGCGCTGTTCGGCGGCAAGAAGAACGTCGGCGTGTACGACTGGAACGCAAATACAGCGCGCTGGCAAGGCGACGTCAAGGAGACACGGCGCGGCGCGATTCCGTTGCAGGCGGGCGACATGAGCGGCCTGCTGATCAACCTTGCGATCATCCGCGACGCGCAGCCCGGCAAGGCCCTGCATTACCGCTTCGTCGACGACGGCCGCTTGCGTGAACACGATTACGTCGTCGCACATGCGCCGGAAAGCATGGTGGTCGACGAGTTGAGCTACAACGCGATGCGCGTCAACCGCGTGCAGAGCGGCGCTGAGGAAACCATCCTGTGGGTTGCCTCGGGCGTGCCCACGCCCATCCGAATCCTGCAACGCGAGAACGGGCAAGACAGCCTCGACCTGCGCCTGATCGAATACAAGGGAGTCAACTGAGTGACCATCAAGTACAGCATGCTTCGCATCACTACCCTGGCGACGATCGCACTCGCCTCCCTGCCCGCGCTTGCGGTCAAGCCCTTCACCGCCGATTACCAGGCCAGCTTCATGGGCCTGCAGGCAAGCGGGCAGATGACGCTCGTGCCGGCCGGTGCGGACCGCTGGAAATACACGCTCAACATCAAGAACACGATGGCGCAGATGACGCAGACCACCACGTTCGAGGACCGCAACGGGCAGTGGCGCCCGCTGTCGGGCACGGATTCGTCGAACATGCTGATCAAGAAGTCGAGCAAGAACGCCACTTACGACTGGTCAAAGGGCGAGGCGCGCTGGAGCGGCGACGTGAAGCCAGACCGCGCCGGACCGCTGAAACTGCAGGCTGGCGATCTCGACGCGATGCTGGTGAATCTTGCACTGGCGCGCGACGTGCCTGCGGGCAAGGCGCTCAACTACCGCATGGTCGAGGACGGCAGGGTCAAGCAGATGTCGTACAAGATCGTCGGCAAGGAATCCGTCACGGTCGGCGGCAAGGCACAATCTGCCACCAAAGTCTCACGCACCGATGGCAACCGCGAAACGATCGCGTGGGTGGTCGATGGATTGCCGGTCCCGGCGCGCCTGCTGCAGCGGAAGAATGGCAAGGACGAGATTGATCTGCGGATCAAGTCGGTGAAATGAGGCATCGAGATCGCTTACGAAAAAAACCCCGCGTCGCGGGGTTTTTTTATCGCTCGTCATTCCCGCCAAAGCGGGAATCCACGGATTTTGCACTGGACCAACAGCGCGGGAACACGAAGCCCTTGGATTCCCGCTTTCGCGGGAATAACGCATCGATTTTGGATGTTTCGTGACTTTCTTCGCAATGCGTCAAGGACCGGTCCTGCGGATCCGCGCACCGAGCCCGCCCAGCTTCTCCTCGATATTCTCGTACCCGCGATCGAGGTGATAAATCCGGTCGATGGTGGTCTCCCCATCGGCCACAAGACCCGCAAGGATCAATGAGGCCGATGCGCGCAGATCGGTCGCCATCACCGGCGCCCCGCTCAGTCGCTCGACGCCGTGCACCGTGGCAGTGTGACCTTCGACGCGGATATCCGCGCCGAGCCGCTGCAGTTCCTGCACGTGCATGAAGCGATTTTCGAAAATGGTTTCGTCGATGGTGCCAATGCCCTCGGCGATGCAGTTCATCGCCATGAACTGCGCCTGCATGTCGGTCGGGAACGCGGGATGCGGCGCGGTACTGAAGCTCACCGCGCGCGGCCGTTTGCCCTGCATGTCGAGCGTGATGCGGTCGCCATGCGATTCGACCGATGCACCGGCTTCCTGCAACAGTTCAAGGACTGCATGCAGGGTATCCGGCCGGGAGCGCAGCGTGGTCACGCGGCCGCCGGTCATCGCGGCTGCCACAAGGAAGGTTCCGGTTTCGATACGGTCCGGCAAGACCGAATGCGTGCCGCCGTGCAGACGTTCGACACCACGGATCACGATCTGCGACGTGCCCGCGCCTTCGATGTCCGCGCCAAGCGCGATCAGGCAATCGGCGAGATCCACGATCTCCGGCTCCAACGCCGCGTTCTCGATGACCGTGGTGCCAGCAGCGAGCGACGCCGCCATCAATGCATTCTCCGTCGCGCCGACGCTGACCACGTCGAAGCGCACCACCGCGCCGTGCAGGCGCGCAGCACTGGCCTTGATGAAGCCGTGCTCGACCGTCACGTCCGCGCCCAATGCCTGCATCGCCTTGATGTGCAGATC
>JALYOU010000039.1 GCA_030856725.1 Pseudomonadota bacterium | reverse complement strand
GGGCGAACGCGGCATCGTCGAGTTCGTCTGTCAATGCGCGGTTCATTTCATGGAACCAGTCGATCCGGTATTGATCCAGCAGCCGCTGATCGAGCACGCGGTCGTCGGGCGTCAGCGGCGCGGTGTTGTGACGGCCCCAGTCCTGCAGCAGCGCCTGCAACGCGATGTTCAACTCGCTGCCGCGCTGGAATTCCGGGCGCAGGCGGCCGAGCATGGCGATGTCGGTGATGCGCTGCGCAAAGAACAGCGGCGCCAGCAGCGCCCAGTAGAAGGTGTAGTCCCAGATCACTTTGACCGGCATGACCTGCACATCGCCGAACAGCGCGTACTGATCCTGGTACAGCGTCAGCGTGTTTTCGTAGAACGACTGGTACAGCTGCTGGTAGATCGCCGCATACGGCGCGAACGGCGTGCCGGCACGATCTTTTTCGATCAGGTCGCAGATGTAGGTGTTGCTGATGGCGATGAAATCGCTGCCGGGCGAATAGAACGGATCCAGGAACAACCCGGCCTCGCCGGTCAGTGCCCAGCGGTCGCCGGAAAACACCTGTTTGCAGCCGTAGGAAAAATGTTTGAGGAACAAAAAATCCTGCAGTGCGTGCTCGGGTTTGTCGACGGAATCCGCAACCTGCGGCTGGTGCTCGCGGAGCCAAGCCATCGCCTTCTCGTGCGTGTTCATGGTTTCCAGCGGATGCATCTTCGCGTCGCAGACGATGCCCAGCGAATGTGCGCCCGAGGCCAGCGGAATCAGCCAGAACCAGTAACCCGGCCCGCACATGTGGTTGGTCGAGCGCCAGCGGTCCGGCGGCGTGCAGCGCGCGAGCCACGCCGCGTCATCGGACCAGTCATTGGGATCGATGAAGCCGTCCACGCGCCACCACACCGCATTGACGTCGTGGTCGTTGGCATGTTCCAGCTCGAGTTTGCGCTTGATCAAACCGGCGCGGCCGCTGGCATCGATGACCCAGCGTGCCTGCAACGTCTGCCGCTGGCCGTCGTGATCGAAGGCGACGCTGTGCAGGCTGCCGTCGCTGGCCAGGTCGAAACCGCGCACCACGGCGCCATCGCGAAACTCCACGCCGAGTCGGCGCGCTTCGGCGCCCAGGAAATTCTCGAAGCGGCCACGATCGAGTTGCCACGATGGCATCGGCAGCGCCTTGCTGACACCCAGCTCGGTGCAGCGCGCGATGTCGTCGCGGCCTTCGGAAAAAAAGAAGCGGAAACCGAATTTGCGGATTTGTTCACTGTCCAGATGTTCGCGCAAGCCCAACACGTCGGCGAAATAAAACGCGCCGATCTCGACCGTGGATTCGCCGACCTTGAACGCGGCTTCGCGCGCCGGGTGCATGCGCCGCTCCAGTACCGTGACCCGGATCGCCGGATCACGCTGCTTGAGCTGGAGGGCCAGGGTCAAGCCGGCGAGTCCGCCGCCAAGGATGGCGACATCGGGTCCTTCGACAGGCTCAGGACGAGCGGGAGGACTGTTCACGGGTGTTGCGGCGTCCAGTGTGTTTCGTCCTTTGTCGTGCGGGTCTGCGTCATGTCTGCGTGCGTCAGGCGGAACCTGTCTGTTGTGCGGCGGACGCCGCGAACACCGTGCCGAATTCGCCGGTGGGGTCGTCGATGATCGGCGGATGCTGGCGCTGCAGGCGATACGCCGCTCGCAGCGTGCGCGCACGCAGGGCCTGCGTGGTGATATGGACGGTGATGCGCATGAAGTCGCGCACCGGCTTGAAATGGCTGGCGCGGAACTGTTCCTGCGAATGCACCGTCTTGTAGCGCGATTCGATCGGTACCGACACACAGCGCGTGCCGAGTTGCGACGCAGCCGAGATCAGGATCTGCGCCTCGAACACAAAGTGCTCGCCGGGCACGTCCTCCAGCGCCATGACTTCCGCGGGATAAAAACGCTGGCCGCTCTGGTTGTCCACCACCTGGTAGCCCAGCGCGAAGGCGATGCCCCAGTCGCCGAAATTGTTGGCAAGGCGGCGATAGGTCGGCTGCTGCGAACGCCTGCGCATGCGTGCGCCGATGATGATCGCGCCGGGATGGCGGTTGGCCGCGTCGAGCAGGCGCGGGATGTCGTCGGCCGAATGCTGGCCGTCGCCATCCATGGTGATCGCGGCGTCGAAGCCGCGGCGGAGCGCCTCACCAAACCCGTCGCGCAGGCAGGCGCCCTTGCCCATGCGCTGTGCATGCCGCAACAACACGACCGGCAGGTCGGCGATGCGCTCGCAGGTGGCGTCGTCGGAACCATCGTCGATCACGATCACGTTGCCGCACTGCGCCAGCGCGCCCTGCACCACGTCGCGGATGCGCAGCGCTTCGTTGAGCGCGGGAATGATGATGGCGATGCGGTCTGCGGAGATCATCGTGCGGCTCCCGCCGGGGCAAGCGTCACGCGCAACACGCGGTTGGGGCCGGCTTTCAGCATGGCCGTATTGTCGCCCGTCGCCAGCGCATCGAACAGCGGCAGCATCGGCGCCATCAGGTTGCCTGCATAGCGCTGCGCGAGCAGGCCGCGTGTGGATTCAGGTTCGCCGTCGATCAGCTCGGCGCGCAGCGCGATGGCGCCCTCGCGCTGCGGCGTTGTCGCGCTCGACAGCAGCAGCGCCGCACCCAGAAGGCCCGTGCTGCGGGCGACCCCGCCCAGCGGCCCGGTCGCGGGCGTGTCGTAGCCCGCCAGCAGCACCGCGTCGCTGCCGGCCGCCAGCTGCACCAGCGCTTCCAGCAAGCCCTGCGCGAAGCTCGCGTCGTAGGCCGAAATCGCCGTCGCCGGCGCCATGCAGCCGTTGCCGATGGTCCAGTAGCCGGCGGCGGCGTTGTGCACGGAGTTGTGGAATTTGGTCGGCGAAATCGTGCGCGGTTCGTCGCGCAGGGTCGCGCACATGTAATCGGTGATGCCGAGATCGCCTTGAGTGGACGTGAACACTGACGGCAGCGTTTTCGGATCGCGTCCTGCCGCGGCGCACGCGGCGACCGCGACCTCGAGCGCGACGGCGACGGATTCCGGCGCGCGGCGGCGTTCGTTGGGGGCGAGCAGTTGCGGTGATGGGCGCGATGGCGCGTC
>JALYOU010000012.1 GCA_030856725.1 Pseudomonadota bacterium | reverse complement strand
TAGGCGAGGTTGGCGGTTTCACCATCGACGATCAGCGCGTACTCGATCTCGCCGCGCTCGATCATGCGGCTGGCAATGTCCATGCCGCTGAGGAACGCCAGGCACGCGTTGGCGACATCGAAGTTCTGGCAGTGCTCGCCGAGGCCGAGGTTGCCGCAGACGATTGAGGCGGTACTTGGTTCAAGGTAGTCGCGGCTGACGGAGGTGTTGATCAGCAGGCCGACGCGATCAGGTTCGATGCCTGCGTCGGCCAGCGCCTTGACGCCGGCCAGCGTGGCGACGTCGGACGCCTGCACATCGCCATCCCACAACCGCCGCGCGTGGATGCCGGCGATGTCCTGCAGTACGTCGGTCTTGATGCCGAGGCGGTCCAGCGTGGGCTTCAGCCGCGCGTTGATCTCGTCGGAACTCAGGCGGCGCGGGGCGTCGATGTGGGCAAGGCCGGCGATGGAGACGTGCTGGAACAACATGGCAAGGCCTGTGGAGACTGAGCAAAACAGCCGATCATGCTACTGGAACGTCCTGGGCGCCGTATGAAAGGTTCAGTGACGCACGTCGGGCTGTTGGCGTTGTCCTTACCGGCCGTTTACCCGCATTTCCACGCCGCAAATCGCTGCTCGCCGTCGCCGGGCGGGCCCAACGGCTGCACGGTGTCAGCGCCAAGGCCCGGCGCTTCGTTGCGCGCCAGCGTCTCCAGTTCCTCGCGCACCCGCAGCTGGTTGCGCTCATAGAAGGCAACGCTGTCCTTCACCGATACGGTGATTTCGCCACGCCTCTCGCAGCCGGCGGGGGGCCCTTCGACCACGCGGACGGCCTTCGCACCAGGGGCCATGTGGACGAAGGTGCAGGCGGACGTTGTAGCGGCCAGTGCCAGGGCGAGGATGACGGGGATGCGCATGGGAACTCCGAATGAATGTGGGGCGCGTCATGAGAGCGGTGGGCCGGGGCCCACCCTACGATAGTTTGATTAACGCCCGCTGCAGCTCTGGTGGGCGGAATGACCTGCTTCGTTGTTGGGAAGCCTTCGCGCAGCGGCTTCCGCCGCACATCGTGTCGTGCCCATGATTCAGACAACGGTGCCTAGACTCCTGATGTCACTTCCGAGCGCTCCCGCCATGTCGAAACTGATCCTCTCCCTCTCCTGTGCATGCCTGCTGTCGTTGCCAGGCATGGCGCCCGCGCAACAGCTGGCCTTCGATCCGGACGCATTCGATCCCACGGTGCTGATGGCCGGCACGGAGGAAATCGTCCGCCGCGCGCCCGACAGTTCCATCGACAGCCTGTTCCAGGCCGTGCATGCCGCCGCGCAGGTTCCGGCTGAGGCCAAGACCATTTGTGCGCTGTTCGAACCCGATGCCGACCGCAGCGTGGAAGGATTCAGCGCCGCCGCCAACAGTCTCGGGGACGCCAGCCGCGAGGGGTTCATCAGTGCGATCACCGACATCGCCGTCGCCGGCCTGCAGGGCCAGCCGCAGCCTTACGATGCCGCTGTCGCACGTCAGGCGCTGAAGTCCGCGGGCGCACGCGCGGCGATCCTGCATGAAGGATTCATCGGTGGCCTGACCGCCACCGGTATCGATGCCGACACGCGCGATGCGCGCTGCCGATCGTTACGTTGGATGCTCGATTCCTTGAAGACGCAGCCGCTCGGCGAACGCGCGGCGGCCACGCGCCTGATGCTCAATGAAGGCTTGTCGCGGTTGAACGCCGGGCAGTGATGGTTCGGCAGGCTCACCACTAGCGGGTTCTAACGTCCAGCGACGGCACCACGGTGATCGAAGACAGCGCGCAACTGCTTCGTGCTTGTGTCCAACCGGTCGTCAACGCGGATATAACAGCTCGGCACGCTGCAGCAGGATCCAGCTGGTGGCGATGAACTTGTCGCCGCCCTGCGGCCGGTTGCCGCGGTGAGTGTGGGTGAACGCGGTCGGTGCGATCAGCAGGCTGCCGGTGCGCGGCGCGATCTTGCGCTGCTGGAACAGGAATTCGGTTTCGCCTTCGTTGAAATCGTCGTTGAGGTAGATCGTCCACAGCAGATGCCGGTGCAGCGTTTCGCAGCTGGCGTCGCGCGGATACAGCTCGCAGTGCCAGTACGGATAGCCGCCTTCGCCGGCGCGGTACCACTGCAGGTTGATCGCGCCCGGACGCAGGCAGGTTTGCGCAAGGCCTCCGAGGCCGGTGTCGTCCATGTGCGTGATGTCGTCGGCTTCGAGCCGCTGCAACGCACCGTCCGCCCCTGGTTGCTGCAGCATCAGCGGCGCGATCAGCGTCTGCGGGTATCTGCGCAGGTAGGCGAGCATGCCGCTGTACACCGCGGCATTGAGGCGCTGCTCGACATCGGTCCACGCCGCATTGCCGGTGAGGTGCAGATCGCGGCTGTGCTTGAGTTCGGGAAACACGCCACCGCCGACGCGCCCGGGCTGCAGCGCATCGCTTTGCCGCAGCCGCGCGATGATGTCGGCGCATGTGGTGGCGTCGAGCGCGTCGTGCGTGACTTCGATGAAGTCGTTGATTGCGTTGTTGCCCTGCGTGCTCATACCGCAAGCGTACTTGCTGCGCGGCGTGCGCCCGCGTCGTGTTCGGTGTGATATCGCGTGGCTTGCGCGACTTCATTGCGCGAACCCAGGAACACCGGCACGCGCTGGTGCAGTTGCGTGGGCGCGATGTCGAGCGTGCGTGCGCGGCCATCGGTGGAGGCACCGCCGGCCTGTTCGATCAGCAGGCTCATCGGATTGGCCTCGTACATCAGCCGCAGCTTGCCGGCCTT
>JALYOU010000005.1 GCA_030856725.1 Pseudomonadota bacterium | reverse complement strand
GGCTGCAGCACGACGGCATGGCCGCCGAGCTGGAACGCGCCCAGCTCGAAACTCGTCCGCGTGCGCAGCGACGGGTTGAAGAACACCAGGGCGATGCTTTTGCCCTTGAGCGCGCTGCCGATCTTGTCGCGCTTCAACTCGGAGGCATGCAGCAACAACGCATCAAGTTCGCTGCGCGACCAGTCCTGGGTGTTGAGGAAGTGCCTGATTGAGGCTGGCCTGATTGAAGCTGGCCTGATTGCGGCTGGCTTGATTGAAGCTGATCTCATTGAAGCTTGCCTGTTCTGATTGCGGAAACGAAAAACCCGGCGCAAAGGCCGGGTTTTCAACGGAAAGCACGATGAAGCGAACCGTTACCCAGCGGACATGCAGGTCTGCGGTCGGCGCGCGCGCGAGGTCATGCCCGCTGCCATGTAGGCGGAGGTCAAGATCACAGCGGCGGCGTGGGACTGGGTCATCGGACGCGCATCCTCGCACGCAAAGCCGGCGACAGGCAAGGCATGAAGTCGATCGAATATGCGAGAAAGCAGTCCCGCTCATCCTGAGCCTGTCGAAGGACTCAGCGCGGCTCGATGGCCGGCACCACGGGCGTCAGGGACAACCTCACCCGCAGGCGGTTGCCCGGGTCCATCGGCAGGCGCGAACGGAATTTCGAGCCGCGGTAGACGTAGTCCACGTCGAAGGCGATCGGCCTGCGGAATTCGCGCTCGACGGGCACGGTGCGGCAATTCGCCTCGTCAGGCGACGCTGGTTTCTTGCCGGCAGCGCCTTTGACTGCTCCGGTCACCGCACCCACGATCCTGGTCAGCTTGCCGGGCTGTTCTTGCGCCACGCTTTCGCAACGTTCTTCCATGCGCGTGGCCCGCAACACCTGGTATACCGGCTCCACTTTCAGCACCTGCGCATAATCGAAACGGATGTTTTCCGCCTGCAACACGGTGGAGTCCTGTGCCCGGACGGGCGCAGGCAACAGGACAGCGAATAACAGGATGGCGATGAGCAGGAACGGCAAGTGCACTAGAAAATGCCCGCTTGGTTTGCAGTGAAGTCTAGTGACTGGATACCGCAGGGGGACTGAACAGCGCTGTCACCAGCTCCCCGCCGCCGCTAAAATCCTGCTGACCCTTCGAGCAATCCCATGAGCCTGCACCTCTACAACACGCTGACACGGCAGCTGGAGCCCTTCGTTCCGCAGGATCCCGCCTGCCCGACGATGTACGTCTGCGGACCCACGGTCTACAACTACGTGCACATCGGCAATGGGCGCGGACCGGTGGTATTCGGCGTGCTGGCGGACCTGCTGCGCCGCCGATTCGGTGGCTTGCGCTATGCGCGCAACATCACCGACGTGGACGACAAGATCAACGCGGCCGCCACGGAACTCGGCGTGCCGATCGCGCAGATCACCGACCGTTACGCTGCGGCGTACCGAGAGGACATGTCTGCGCTCGGCGCGGCCGTACCCGACCTCACGCCTGAGGCGACCGCACACATTCCGCAGATGATCGCAATGATTGAAGACCTGATCGCATCGGGTCATGCCTACGCCGCGGAAGGCCACGTGCTGTTTTCCGTGGGAAGTTTCGATGGATACGGCAAGCTGTCGCGGCGCGATCGGGAAGACATGCTGGCGGGCGCGCGTGTCGAAATCGCGCCATACAAACGCGATGCCGGCGATTTCGTGCTCTGGAAACCTTCGACGGACGATCTTCCCGGCTGGCAATCGCCCTGGGGCCGCGGCCGTCCCGGATGGCACATCGAATGCTCGGCGATGGCGGCGGCGCACCTGGGCGAAACCATCGATATCCATGCAGGCGGCATCGACCTGCAATTCCCGCACCACGAAAACGAAATCGCGCAGAGCGAATGCGCGCATGGCGGGAAAGTTTTCGCAAAATACTGGCTGCACAACGGCATGCTCAATTTCGGCGGCGCGAAAATGTCGAAGTCGGTCGGCAACATCGAAAAGGTGCACGACCTGGTGCGCGCGCATCCGCCGGAAGCTTTACGGTATGCGCTGTTGTCGGCGCACTACCGGCAGCCGCTGGAATGGTCGGATGCGTTGATCGAGCAGTCGGTACGGACGCTGGACCGGTTATACGGGACGCTGCGCGATCTGGTGGATGTGGATGCGCACCCCGAAATCCCGGCCAGCATCGAGACCGCGTTGGACGACGACCTCAACACGCCGCAGGCGTTGGCGGAGCTTGCGCGCATTGCCGGTGAGGCACGCGTGCTGCTGAGCGGTGGCGCGAATGTTTCCGGCGACGAGGCACAGCAGGCGCGGC
>JALYOU010000002.1 GCA_030856725.1 Pseudomonadota bacterium | reverse complement strand
CCCCTGGCGCCGCCATGTTTATACGACCAGTGCGCCGCGACGCCGCGTTCGGCGACCAGGTCCATTTCCTCGGTACGCATCTGCACTTCGATGGGCGAACCATAGGGGCCGAACAGCACCGTGTGCAGCGACTGGTAGCCGTTGGCTTTCGGGATCGCGATGAAATCGCGGAAGCGGCCGTCCAGCGGCTTGAACACCGAATGCACGACGCCGAGCGTGTGGTAGCAATCGGCCACATTGCGCAACACGATGCGGAAACCGAACACGTCCATCACCTGGTCGAAGCTTTTCTGCTCGGCGCGCATCTTGCTGTAGATGCTCCAGGGCGTCTTGACCCGCCCAATGAGGCGATGCGGCAATCCTTCCTTCGTGAGCCGCTGCGCCAGCTGCGCCTCGATGCTGATCAGCGCTTCACGGCGCACCACCGGTTGCGTACGGATGCGTTTTTCGACGACCGCGTGCCGCCATGGATGCAGCGCGCGGAAACCGAGATCCTGCAATTCCGACTTGAGCAGATTCATGCCGAGGCGCTGCGCGATCGGCGCATAGATTTCCAGCGTCTCGCGCGCGATGCGTTCGCGCGCCTCGATCTCCTGCGCGCCGAGCGTGCGCATGTTGTGCAGGCGATCGGCCAGCTTGATCAGGATCACGCGCAGGTCGCGCGACATCGCCAGCAGCATCTTGCGGAAACTCTCCGCGGCCGCCTCCTGCTTGTCGCGGAAATGCAGCTTGTCGAGCTTGGTGACGCCTTCGACCAGTTCGGCTACCGTCTCGCCGAACTCGCCAGCGATGGCCTCGCGCGACAGGGGCGTGTCTTCGATGGTGTCGTGCAGGATGGCCGCGATCAGCGTTTCGACATCGAGGTGCTGTTCGGCGAGGATCGTCGCCGCCGCAACCGGATGGGTGATGTACGGCTCGCCGGATTTGCGCGTCTGCCCCGCGTGCGCCGCCGCGCCGACCGCCCACGCGCGGCGTATCAGTGCGCGCTGGTCGTCATTGAGATACGCGGCGGCTTTGTCCAACGCCTGCACATAGTCCGGTACGCCATCGTCGACGGCGGCGGCGGGCATTGCGATCGCATTGGCGGGCACGCTAGGCGTCATGCAGTGAGCGTACGCGGGCGGGGTGCGGGTGGCTAGGTGGTAGAAATCGGCAGCGGACGCGGCCGGTGGCGCTCCTACGAAAGGCAAAAACAACAACGGCCCCGCAAGCGGAGCCGTCATCGGTAGTTCGAGGCGCGATGCAGGCTTACAGATCGTCACCCTTGATGTCGTCGTCGGCGACCACTTCGGCGGCAGCCCATTCCAGCGCCTCGCGCTCGACGCGCTCCTTCTCGGACTTCTCGACGCGGTCGATGAATTCCTGGTCGATCTGGCGGGCGGCGATTTCACGCAGCGCCAGCACAGTCGGCTTGTCGCCGTGTTCGCTGTTGTCGAGCTTTGACTCGACCCCGTTGGCGAGCTGCCGGGCGCGCTTTGCGGCCATCATGACCAGGTCGAAACGGTTGTCGACAACTTCCAGGCAATCTTGAACGGTAATGCGGGCCATAGGCTTCCCGGCGACCGGCAGGTCGCCCAATCGATTCAGAGGGGCGCGGATTGTAGCTGCGCGCAGGATCGTGATGCAATCGCTGAAAGCTCTGATGTCTTACGAATCAGTCATTTAGGCGATTGACGTAGGCTGGGTTGCTCCATCAACCAGCATGCATCGGACAAGACGCTGGGTTGGGGAGGCCAACTCAACCTAAGTTGTGAAGCCAGCCCAGCCTACGCAGCGGGGTCTTCGTCCAGCAGCAGCGCCATCAGCAGCGGCGCATGCCGCGCGACCTGCGCCTCCTTGCGCAGCCGGCTGGCGACAAAAATGCTGCGCATCTCGTCCACGGCAGTGTCGAAGTCGTCGTTGACTATGACGTAATCGAACTCGCTGTAATGCGACATCTCCTCGCGCGCCGCGGCCAGGCGCTGCGCGATGGTGGCCTCGCTGTCCTGACCGCGCGCGCGCATGCGCTGCTCCAGCGCATCGCGCGAGGGCGGCAGGATGAAGATGCTGACGGCGTCCGGCACCTTGTCGCGAACCTGCCGTGCGCCCTGCCAGTCGATTTCCAGCAGCACGTCCCTGCCCTGCGCCAGCTGCGGATCCACCGATTGCCGCGCAGTCCCCTTCCAGTCGCCGTGCACGCGCGCATATTCGAAGAACTCGCCGGCGTCGATCATCGACTGGAATTCGTCTTCGCCGATGAAGTGGTAGTGCTCGGCATGGCGCTCGCCCGGCCGCGGAGCGCGCGAGGTGAACGAGATCGACAGGCAAATGTTCGCGTCGCGCGCCAAGCACGCGTTGACGATGCTGGATTTTCCAGCCCCCGAGGGTGCGGCGACGATGTAGAGGGTGCCTCTCATACCTTGGATTGTGCCTTGCTGTTCCCTTCTCCCCTCGGGAAAAGGTGCCCGAAGGGCGGATGTGGGCATATGCGCTCAACTTGCAGTGTACGTTCCATGATTCATCGCTCTCCCATCCTCACACCCCAAGGTGCTTCATTCGGAGCGTCCGGCGCTGCGCGCCTCCTCCACTCCGCGCCTCGGCCTTCGCGCATGGCGCTCAGGCATTCAGTGCTGCGCGAGCCAGTGGCTCGTGAGCGCAGCCCTCACCTCGAAGGGAGAAGGAAGATCACTCAATGTTCTGCACCTGCTCACGGATCTGGTCGATCAGCACCTTGAGCTCCACCGCCGACTGCGAGGTGCGCTTGTCGACCGATTTGGAGCCCAGCGTGTTGGCCTCGCGGTTGAACTCCTGCAACAGGAAATCCAGTCGACGGCCGACCGGCTCCTTCTGCACCAGCACGCGCCGGATCTCGATGATGTGGCTGTCGAGCCGATCGAGTTCCTCGTCGACATCGAGCTTCTGCAGCCACAGCACCAGCTCCTGCTCCAGCCGTCCAGGATCCGCCGGCTGTGCTAGATCGGCCAGCCGCGCCTGCAGTTTGTCGCGCTGGCCGATGCGAATCAGCGGCATCAGCGTACGCACTTCGGCGGCGCGGTCGGCAACGGCATCGACGCGTTCGAGGATGACGCGGGCCAGGTTGTCGCCCTCGCGTTCGCGCGCGGCGACGAAATCATCGAGCATGCCGTCGAGCAGGCGCATCGCTTCGGCCTGCAACACTTCGGGATCGGCATCCAGGCCCTGCAACACGCCGGGAAACTGCAGCAGATCGGTCAGCTGCGTACGTACGCCGGGAAAGCGTGCATCGACGTCCTTCGCCAGCGCGGACAAGCGGTCGAGCAATCCGGTGTTGAGCTGCAGTGAATCGCCGCCGCCGACCGCGCGCAGGCGCATGCCGAGATCGACCTTGCCACGCGACACGCGTGAGGCGACGCGTTCGCGAATCGCCGGCTCCAGCGCGCGCAACTCCTCAGGCAGTCGCACGCCCAGTTCCAGGAAACGATGATTGACCGCGCGGATCTCGCCACCCAGCGTGCCGAATGCGGTGGTGCGCTCGGCGGCGGCGTAGGCGGTCATGCTGCGGATCATGCGGTGCTCGTTTTCTGTAGGGGCATTGCGGGACCGAATGGTAAGCTCGCGCGCCCTTTCCATGTGAATTGCGCAATGTCGTCCGGCTCAGTGCCATCTCCCTCCACATCACATCCGGCCCGTCCCAGCGGTCGCACGCCAGACCAGATGCGCGAAGTCCGCATCGAGCGCGGGTTCACTCGCCATGCGGAGGGGTCGGTGCTGATTGCCTACGGCGAGACACGCGTCCTATGCACGGCCAGCGTCGAAAACCGCGTGCCCGGATTCCTGCGCGGCAAAGGCGAAGGCTGGATCACCGCCGAATACGGCATGCTGCCGCGCGCCACGCACACGCGCGGCGATCGCGAAGCCGCACGCGGCAAGCAGGGTGGACGCACATTGGAAATCCAGCGGCTGATCGGACGCACGCTGCGCGCCTGCGTGGATCGTGGCGCACTCGGCGAACGCACCATCACCCTCGACTGCGATGTGCTGCAGGCCGACGGCGGCACGCGCACTGCGGCGATCACCGGTGCGTATGTGGCGCTGGTTGATGCCGTGCGCTGGCTGCAATCCAGGAAAGACATCACAAGAGAACCGATCCACGGCGCAGTCGCGGCAGTTTCTGTCGGCCTGCATCGCGGCGTGCCGGTGTTGGACCTGGATTACGCCGAGGACAGCGACTGCGACACGGACATGAACGTGGTGATGAACGACGGCGGCGGCTTCATCGAGTTGCAAGGCACGGCGGAAGGCCATGCGTTTCGTCGCGATGAGCTCGACGCGATGCTAGCGCTGGCGGAGAAAGGCATTCGCGAGTTGTTCGCCGCACAGAGTGCCGCGCTGGGCCGTTGATTCGCTGCATTTTTCTTCCGCATTGCCAAGACTTCTTCGCCGCCACCAATACTTCCGCTCGTCACCCGCGCAGGCTGGAAACCAGCGACTTTCGTGTCGGCGCCAAGGTCACTGATTCCCTGCCTTCGCGGCGATGACAATTCGGTGTTGACGCCATGAATCAGACGCTGGGCAACATCACACTAGTCGTCGCCGACTACGACGAGGCAATCGCGTATTACACGCAGGTGCTCGGCTTCGAGTTGCTTGAGGATGGCGATCGCGGGCATGGCAAGCGTTGGGTGCGCGTGGCGCCACGCGGCTCGAGCGGGACGTCGCTCCTGTTGGCCAAGGCGGTCAACGCAGTGCAATCTGCCCATATCGGCAACCAGACCGGCGGCCGCGTCGGTTTCTTCCTGTACACCGACGACTTCCATCGCGATCATGCTGCACTGCGCGCACGCGGCGTCGCATTCACCGAGCCGCCTCGCGAAGAGGATTACGGCACGGTTGCAGTGTTCGAAGACCTGTACGGCAATCGTTGGGATCTGCTGGAACCGAGGCCATGAAACTCGTCATCGCCAGCAGCAACGCCGGCAAGCTTGTCGAACTGCGAGCGTTGCTCGATGCAAGCGGGATCGAGTTAGTGACGCAGAGTGCGCTCGGCATCGAGGATGCCGAGGAAACCGGAAGCACCTTCGTCGAGAATGCACTGCTGAAAGCACGCATGGCGGCGCGAGAAAGCGGACTGCCTGCGCTGGGCGACGACTCCGGCTTGTGCGTCGATGCGCTGGACGGTGCGCCGGGCCTGTATTCGGCGCGTTACGCGGGTAAGCATGGCGATGTCGACGCGAATATCGACAAACTGTTGCGGGAACTCGATGGTGTCGCGGACGAACAACGCAGCGCGCATTTCCATTGCGTGGTCGTGCTGCTGCGCCATGCCGACGATCCGCGACCGCTCATTGCCGAAGCCAGCTGGCACGGCCGCATCCTGACGGCGCGACGCGGCACGCAAGGCTTCGGTTACGACCCGATCTTCCTCGATGTCGAACAGGGTCAGACCGCAGCGGAAATGGACGCCGGGTTGAAGAACCGGATCAGCCATCGCGGACAGGCGCTGGTGGCCTTGAAGCGGGCGCTTGTAGGAGCGCACGGTGTGACAATGCACACATGCTGATCCCACCGCCGCTCTCGCTCTACATCCACCTGCCGTGGTGCGTGCGCAAATGTCCTTACTGCGATTTCAATTCGCACGAGCGCAGGGGCGCGCTGCCGTTCGACGCGTACGTTGATGCGTTGATCGCCGATCTCGACTTCGACCTGCCGCTGGTGTGGGGCCGCACCGTGAACTCGGTGTTCTTCGGCGGGGGCACGCCGAGCCTGTTCCCGCCCGAGGCAGTCGATCGCATCCTGCAGGCCGCCAGCGCGCGCCTGCGCTTTGCGCCGAACCTCGAGATCACGCTGGAAACCAATCCGGGGACCGCCGAGCACGGTCGCTTCGAGGGTTATCGCGATGCAGGCGTGAACCGCTTGAGTTTCGGTGTGCAGAGTTTCGACAACGGCTGCCTGCAACGCCTCGGCCGCATTCACGACAGCAACGAGGCGGTGCGCGCCATCCAGCTTGCGCGCGATGCCGGTTTCGATAATTTCAACATCGACCTGATGTACGCGCTGCCGCAGCAGACGCTGGCGATGGCCGCACGCGACATCGAGCGCGCGATCGAATTGCAGCCTGCGCACATCTCGCATTACCAGCTGACGCTGGAACCCAACACGCTCTTCGCCGCCAGACCGCCGGCGCAGATGCCGGACGAAGACGCTGCCTGGGACATGCAGGAGCACTGCCAGGCCATGCTGGCCGAATCCGGCTACGGTCAATACGAAATCTCGGCGTATGCGAAACCGGGACGGCAATGCGCGCACAACCTCAATTACTGGCACTTCGGCGATTACCTCGGCATCGGCGCCGGCGCGCACGGGAAGATTTCTTCGGGCGCGGAGCAGAGCATCCTGCGGCGCTGGAAGGTGAAGCATCCCACCGACTACCTGCTGAAGGCCGGCACCCTGCCGGCGATCGGCGGCGATGAACCCATCGATGATGCGCGCCGTCCGTTCGACTACATGCTCAACGCATTACGGCTGGTCGACGGATTTTCGCTGCGCGCCTTCGAGTCGCGCACGGGCTTGGCGCGCGATGCGATCCAGGCGCCGTTGTCAATGGCGTATCGCAATGAATGGCTGACGCTGGAGGGGGACCACGTCGTGCCGACCGAGCTCGGGCGCCGCTTCAACAACGATGTCATCGGTTTGTTCCTCGACTACTGAACCGGTTTCACGCACCCGCGGCGCAACGCGCGGCATGCTCGCCCCATGCTCGACAGCCTCTCCGTCCACTGCCCGTATTGCGGCGAGCGCTTCGAAGCACTGGTCGATGCCAGCGCCGGGGATGCGCGTTATGTGGAGGATTGTCCGGTCTGCTGCCGTCCGATCGAACTGCATCTGCGGCTGGACGACGAGGGTGCGCCATTGGCGCTCGATGCCGGGCGTGACGGGTGAGGTGTGGGGATTAGGGCTTAGGTGGGAGGTTTCGCAAGAGCGGCTCCCCAGGGAATCGAACGAAACCCATCAGGGCGAGGCTGAGTTTTTACGAATCCCCCATCCCGGGTCTCTGATCTCGAATCCAGAACCCCCGTCCGGTTTGGCGTGCGCTTGGCGTGCGTGGTATGAAAGGTCTTCCCAACGCACGACATCCGGCCCGACTCCATGGCATCGCCCCAGGATGGACATTCCGCAACGCTGATCGGCAGTGACCTGCCGCCGCGCGTACGTGCGGCGCTGGAGCAACTGATGTCGGTGCTGTCCGAGGAGATCGTGCGTGGCCTCAACGCCATGCTCAGCGATCTCGAGCAGCAGCTGTTCCGCCAGGCGGACCATGCACAGTCATCGCTCGCCCAGGATCAGCAGTTCTCGGCGCTGCGCAACTTGAAGCTCAGCCGTGCGGATTTCGTACCGCGTTACCTGCATGGGCTGGAAAGCACCCTCGCGAACATCCGCAAGCCGCCGGTGGAGCCGCATGCACCGGAAACGGGCAAATCCATGCTCGGGGACTGGCAACTGGTCGAGCACAACGCTGCCGACGAGGACGTGCAGGTGGTCGACCTGGCCGTGCGATACGAATCGCGCGCGACGCTGACCCTGTACCTGCTGTGCCAGCGCTTCGGTGTGCTGGCAGCCGCGCCGCCCTATGAGAATGATCGCTTGCCCGTCGGCCCGCGCATGCTGCTGCGCATCGCCCAGGACACGGCCAATGCGCTGGGCTTGGACACGGTGCTGCGGCCGGTGCTCTACAAGGCGTTTGAGCACAATGTGCTGACCGGCTATCCGATGCTGGTCGAGCTGATGAATGACGTACTGAGCCGGGCTGGGATCCTGCCCGAACTGGAGTTCGTGCCGACGCGCCCCCGCCCCGCCCCCCAACCACGCACGTCCGCTGAAGATGGGACGCAAGCAGAAGGCCAGGCAGGCTTGGCCAGCGGAAGCGACAGCCGTGGTCGGCGCGAGGGCAGCGGTGGCGGTGGGTCTGACAGCGGTGGCGGTGGAACTGGCAGCGGTGCAGGTGGAGGTGCTGGCCGAGGAGGTAGTGGTGGCCGGGCGACAGAGGCCAGTGACCCGGCGCAGACCCCTTTCACCGGCTGGCTCGGGCAATCCGGTGCGCCCAGCCAGGTCGACGAGGCCATGCAGTTTTCCTTGCTGCAGCAGCTGTTGTCCGGACGCCGGGGGCTGATCGGCAAACTGCAGACCAGCACTCCAGCCCCGACCCCCGAACAACTCTCCCCCCCCGCGCTGGATTCCATGCTCGGCACCATCCAGCAGAGGGCACGTACCGCAGCGCCGGCGGACCGGCCACGCTCCGTGCGCGACGTGCAGCAGACCGTGCTCGCGCAGGCGCGGCAGCAGCGCGGCGAGGCGGCGGCGCTGTCTCGAGAGGACACTGACACCTTCGATCTGCTCGGTCTGCTCTACACCGAACTCGAACGCGAGGTTCGCGACGACACCACCGCGCGCTCCCTGCTGGACCAGCTGCAGGTGCCGCTGCTGCGCATGGCACTGAAGGACCGCGCTTTCTTCGTGCGCAGCGAGCACCCCGGCCGCCAGTTCCTCAATACCGTCGCCGAATCCGGCGCGACATGGCTCGGCGACGAGGGCATTGACCCATTCTTCGAACGTCATCTCGAAAAAACCGTGGAACGCGTGGTCACCGATTACGAAGGCGACGTGCAGGTTTTCGAGCAGGCCAATTCCGACCTGCAGCAGCAGTTGCAGTTGCAGGCGCGGCGCGCGGAAGTCAGCGAGCGGCGCCATGTCGAATCGGCGCGCGGCAAGGAAAAACTCATCGTCGCCAAGCAGCGCGCGGCTGCGGCGCTGGACGAGATCCTGCAGGACCAGCGCCTGCCGCGTTTCGTGCAGACACTGCTCCGCCAGGCGTGGACGGACGTATTGACGCTGGTGTTGCTGCGCAACGGCGAGGATTCGGAGCTTTGGGGGACGCACCTGGATGCGACCAGGCGCATCATCAAGGCCACAGGCAGCCGCCATGGCGAAGCCGACCACGAACTTGCTTCGC
>JALYOU010000377.1 GCA_030856725.1 Pseudomonadota bacterium | reverse complement strand
CATGGGCTCAAAAAACTGGCATGAAACGTGGCGTGGCACGGAACATGAAATGGCATGGAACGTGCGTTGCACGCCGTGTGCGTGACGCGGCAGGATGAGGTTGCGCGCTGGTGTGGTGAAACCTCTTCGCTCAACAGGTCAAAAGTCACCGCATGCAAGCCGTAGCTGCGTGTACGGTATCGACACGCGCACGATCACGCGGCGCGGAGTTCTCGCGGACCTGCATCAATCAGGGCATCGAAGTACTCGCAAGTGAACGCCAGCTGCGAGCAAGCGCTTTCGGCGCGATTGACGACGGCGCGAAAGGCCAGGTTTTCCGGACGATCCTTCGCGTACCAGCCCAGGTGCTTGCGCGCGATGCGCACGCCGGCCGGTTCGCCGTAGAACGCGTATAGGTCCCGCAGATGGCCGAGCAGGATGTCGCGGATCTCGGTCAGGGAAGGAGGCGGGAGCGTCGAACCGGTGGCCAGGAAATGCGCGATCTCGCGGAAGATCCACGGGCGGCCCTGTGCGGCGCGGCCGATCATCACCGCATCGGCGCCGGTGTGACGCAGCACGAACGCGGCCTTCTGCGGTGAGTCGATGTCTCCATTGGCGATGACCGGAATCGTGAGTGCCGACTTGATCGCGGCGATGGTGTCGTATTCTGCGAGACCGCCGTAATGCTGGTCGCGCGTGCGGCCGTGCACGGCGAGCGCGGCGATGCCGGCGTCCTCCGCGATGCGCGCGATCGCCAGTGCGTTTTTGTTGTCGGCATTCCAGCCCGTGCGGATCTTCAGCGTGACGGGTACGTCCACCGCGTTGACGGTCGCGCGCAGGATGGCCGCGACCAGTGCTTCATCGCGCATCAATGCCGAGCCCGCCCACGCGCTGCACACTTTCTTCGCCGGACAGCCCATGTTGATGTCGATCAACTGCGCGCCGTGCTCGACGTTATGACGCGCGGCGTCGGCCATGATCTGCGGGACGGTGCCGGCGATCTGCACGCTGACAGGATCGGGTTCACCGACGTGGTCCATGCGGTGCAGGGATTTGCACGTTTTCCAAAAACGCGGGTCGCTGGTGGTCATCTCCGACACGGCCAGCCCTGCGCCCAGCTGCTTGCACAACTGGCGGAACGGTTTATCCGTGACGCCGGCCATGGGCGCGAGAACCACGTTGGGTGCGATGGAATAGGGGCCGATCTGCATGGCGCGCATTGTACGAGCGGAAGCCCCGGCTCTTCGTCCCCCAAGGGGACTTCCTTTGGGGCGTGGAGCGGGTTCAGCCGCGAGTTCTTTGTTTACGGCGACAGATATAAGAGCTCGCGGCTGAAGCCGCTCCTATGTAGAACGGAAGCGCTGTTGCACTTCGCCAATTAGGGGCATTGAAAGCGCCGCGCCTTTGCGTTCGGTCGACATGGCGGCATAGCGGTTGGCGAAGCGGACGTGTTCGTCAAAGGCCGTGCCCTGTCGATTCGCCAAGGATGCCGCCAGCGCCCCGTTGAACGCGTCGCCCGCACCGGTGGTATCGACCACATCGACAGCCTCCGCAGGGACTCGATACCACGTCGCTGCATCGCCGCGCTGCTGCGAATCGGGATGCGAAACAAACACGCCACCTGCGCCCAGCGTCACGATCACGCTGCCATGCGGCAGTAGTTGCCTGCACAGCGTGTGCAACTCTGCGTCGTCCATCGCCGCGATCTGCTCCGCCTGGATGCGCGCGTCGCAATGACGCTCCAGCAATGCGGCGAATTCGCTTTCGTTGGGCGTGAGGATGTTGGCGAGCGCAAGCAACGCTGGAGTGGTGTCCGCATTGGCGGGCGCGGGATTCAGCAGAGTGAGGCAGCGCGCGTCGCGCGCCAGTTGCAGTGCCTGCTTCACGGCGTCGATCGGTGATTCGAGCTGGGTGACCACGACGCCCGCAGCGATGATCGCCCCGCGCTGGCCTGCAACGAATTCCCGAGACAACGCCGCATTCGCGCCGGCACCGATGACGATGCTGTTGCGGCCGTCTGCATCGACAAAGATGCCGGCGGTACCGGTGGGCATGTCACTGTGCGCGTCGTGCAGGGCAATGTTTTCAGCCGTGGCCAACGCCCGTGCCAGTTGTCCGCCGGCATCCTCGCCCAGGGCGCACAGGAATGTGGTCGCAGCGCCTGCGCGCGCGGCGGCCATGGCCTGGTTGAAACCCTTGCCGCCGGGACCGCTGGCATAGGTGCCGTGCAGTGTTTCCCCGCCGGAAGGCAGGCGCGTGGCGGTCCACACGTGATCGACATTGAACGAGCCGACCACCACCACGCGCGCGTCGTGCGCCAACATGACTCAGGGATTGCTGACGTCGGCCGGACCGTGTTCGGGCACGAGCCGGTGTCCGCCGTCGCCAGTCTGATCGTGCTTGTGCTTGAACAACACGACGAACGCGACCGTCATCGCCAACGCATACAGCGCGAACGCAGTCCAGATACCACGCCAGT